>JBBQJU010000171.1:0-5834 GCA_038326215.1 Gemmatimonadales bacterium
GATCGAGTCGAACTGAGCCAGGGTTGAGCACCATCCCGGCAGGCGAATACGCGGGCGCACCCTCCGGGCGCGTCCGCGTTTCGGCATCCTTCCCCGAGCCGCCGCGGCGCGGCGCCGGGGCCACCCTGCTGTCGGTCCTGGTGCATGCCCTGCTCATCTATCTCGCGATCCGTGTCACCACCGTGATCGTCGCGCCACGCGGTGGTGACTTCGCCCAGGCGTTCCAGCAGTTCATGGCCGGCGGCGGTGGGGGCGGCGGCAAGGGTGGGGCCTTCATCGCCGTGGTGCCGCCTGCCGCGCCGACGGTGGTGCCGGTGGAAACGCCGCCCGCGGTGACGCCGACCGTCGTGACGACACCGGTGGACGCCACCCCGACCGAAATTCCGCCGCCCACCCCGGCGGCGGGCGCCGCCGCCGCGGGGGCCGGGAGCGGTGGCGGCACGGGCGGTGGCACCGGGACGGGGAGTGGCACCGGCACCGGCAGTGGCGTCGGGCCGGGGAGCGGTGGCGGGACTGGTGGCGGCGTCGGGACAGGGCGCGCCGGCATGCCGCCCGATCCCCGATCGCTGATGCTGCCCCCCCTGGACGCCCCGAAGTCGCTGCGCGGTAAGACCGCCGAGGTGGTCTTCATCATTTCGGTCGAGGGGCGCGTGGTCGACTTCACCGTCACGCCGCCGATCGCCGACAAGGGGTTCGCCAAGAAGTTCGATGAGGTCATGCGGACTTACCGCTTCCGCCCCGCCCGAGACGCCGACGGTACCGCCGTGGTCGGGACCTATACCTACACGTTCACCTTCGGAGCCCAATGACCGGCCTCTTCGCACGCAAGCCGATCGAGGTCGAGTCGGAACGCGGACTCATCCGGAGCCTCGGCGCCGGCGACCTCATCATGCTCGCCATCGGTGCCGTCATCGGCGCCGGGATCTTCTCGTCCCTCGGCACCGCCGCCGCCGGCGAAATTGCCCGGGATGGCACCATCATCCGGGCCGGCGCCGGCCCCGCGCTCGTCCTCTCCTTCCTGCTGCTCGGGGGAGTCTGCGGCCTGGCCGCCCTCTGCTATGCCGAGCTGGCCTCGATGATCCCGCAGGCGGGGTCGGCCTATGCCTACACCTACGCCACCCTCGGCGAGATGCTGGCGTGGATCATCGGCTGGGACCTCATTCTGGAGTACGCCGTCGGCAACATCGCGGTGGCCGTGGCGTGGAGCGGGTACTTCGTCTCCGTGCTCAGTGGATTCGGCATCACGCTGCCTGGGTGGCTCACCCACGGCTACCTGCAGGCCACCACGTCCAGCGACCCGGCGGTGCATGGCCTGCTGGAGTCGGCGCCCCACCTGTTCGGCATCCCGGTCATCCTGAACGTGCCGGCCTTCACGATCGTGGCGCTCATCACCTGGCTGCTGCTGCGGGGCGCCCGCGAGAGTGCCCGGGTGAACAACATCATGGTGGCGATCAAGCTCCTGGTCCTCGGGCTCTTCGTCGTGGTCGGCGTCCAGCATATCAATCCCGACAACTACGTGCCCTTCGCACCCAATGGCTTCCGCGGGATCCATCAGGGCGCGGCCATCGTCTTCTTCGCCTACATCGGTTTCGATGCGGTGTCGACGGCTGCAGAGGAAACGAAGAATCCGCAGCGCAACCTCCCGATCGGCATCCTCGGTGGCCTGGCGATCTGTACGCTCATCTACATCATCGTCGGCGCGGTGGCCACGGGCATCGTACCCTACCAGCAGCTCGCCTCGGCCGACCCACTCGCCCGGGCGCTCGAGCTCGCCGGCCTGCACACGACCAGCTGGATCGTGGCGGCGGGAGCCGTCGTCTCCCTCTCGGCGGTCCTTCTCGTCTTTCAGTACGGCCAGCCGCGGATCTTCTTCGGCATGGCGAAGGATGGGCTCATGCCCAAGTGGGCGGCGAAGGTGCACCCGAAGACGCGCGTGCCCCACATTACCACGATCATCACGGGTGTCTTCGTCGGGCTCGGTGCGCTCGGTGCCGAAGAAAACATGATCTACGACCTCACGAACATCGGCACGCTCGCCGCCTTCGCGCTGGTGTGTGTCGGCGTGCTGGTGTTGCGGATTCGCGAGCCGGATCGGCCGCGCGGCTTCCGCGTCCCGTTCATCTGGGTGGTCTCGCCACTCGGCGCCGCCGCCTGTCTCTTCATCATGAAGGGACTCCCGAAGACCGCCTGGGAACGCTTCGGGATCTGGCTGGTGATCGGCGTCGCGATGTACTTCGTGTACGGCTATCGCCACTCGGTGCTGCGAACAGGAAAGGCGGTGGTGACGGACGACCTGCATTAGCCGGCGAACGGCGAACAGCGAACGGCGGTGCAAACGTGAGGGGCGAGCGGTAGGGGGGTGGTTCCCCCTCTCCGATCGCCCCTGACCGCGGTTCGCCGTTCGCTGTTCGCTGCTACGCCCCGGCGAGCAACTCCTTCTGCGTCTTCGCCTTGTTCAATCGGCTGAGGGCTTCCCGCATCGCCTTGTCGCGGACAATGCCGCGCTCGAACGCAGCGCCGTCACCGAGCGCGAGGCCCGCCATCTGAGTCTCGAGCAGTCGATCAACGACTTCCTGCGCGGCGTCGAACTGCTCGCGCGTGATCGGCAACTTGGCCCGCTCCGAGAGAACGAAGAGCGAGTCGCGCCACTGCGGCGCCACGACGAAGCCCGTCACGATGGTTGGCTGCGCCATCCGTGCCACCTCGAACGCGGCGTTCTGGAACTCAGCGATCCGCTGCCCGAGGGCGCGCGCAAGGGCCTGCTCAGGCGTCGTGGCGGTGTCGGGCGTGATCAGCACTTCAGGAGTCACCCCGCCACCGCCGAGCACGGTACGGCCGGCGTCCGAGCGGAAGGTCGGCCGCTGACCCGCGGTGTCGGTCTCGACGAAGCGCTCGTCGCCCATCCCGCCATGATCGGCCTGGATGGAGCGCCCACTCGGCGTATACCACTTGCCTGTCGTGAGTCGCACGGCCCAGCCCGAGGGGAGGGTACGTTGCGTCTGGACCAGCCCCTTCCCGAAGGTCCGGGTGCCGATCACGAGGGCACGGTCGTGGTCCTGCAGCGAGCCCGCCACAATCTCCGAGGCCGAGGCCGAGCCGCCATCAACGAGCACCACGATCGGTGCGGTGCCGATCGGCACCGTCGCCTCGGCATGGTACAGCATCGGCTGCTGGCCGCGGTGCTGCACGCGTGCCACTTCCATCCCGGGGGTCAGGAAGAGCCCCGCCATCATGGTGGCCGCATCGAGGTCGCCGCCGGGATTGCCGCGCACGTCGAGTACATACTTCGCCGCACCGCGCTCGGCCAGCTGGAGCATGGCCGCCTGCACGTCTTCGGCGGCGGTCTGATTGAAGCGCTGAATCGGCACGTAGCCGATGCGGCCCTCGAGCATCAGGGTGAAGGGCACGGCTGGCGTGCGGATCACGCCGCGCGTCACCGTCGTGGTGACCGGCGTGAGCGCGGGGTAGCGCTCGTAGGTCACCCGGACCGGCGTGGATGGGGCGCCGAGCAGCATGGCGGTCACCGAATCGACAATCATCCCGGAGACATCGCGATTGTCGACCTTGAGGATCCGGTCGCCGTGGGTCAGGCCCGCGCGCGCCGCGGGGGTCCCGTCGAACACGCGATACAAAGTGACGTGGCCGCCCTGGCTGCGTACCAAGGCGCCGATGCCGGCGTACCGATTGCCGATGGACTGGCGCTGGAAACGAGCCTGTTCCTCGGGGGAGAGGATCGCGGCGTACGGGTCCTTGAGGGAGGCGATCAGCCCCCGTGCCGCCCGCTCGTAGAGCGAATCGACCGGGATCGAATCGACCGCGGTATTGGCGATGATGCTGAAGACCTGCCCAAGCAACTCCTGGCCGGCGGCCGACCGGCGCACCGGTCCCTGCGCGGGAAGGGCACCGGCAACGCCGGCGAGCAGGAGTGCCAACAGAAACGGGCGACGGTGGGTCACGACGTGGGCCTCGACAAATGAGAGTCAGAAGGGCGGAGCATCCTGCATAGTACGCACGAAGGGGGACGAACGTGCCACTCGTGGATGGGCGTTTCGTCAGGAGACGCCATCGGCGAGGACGATCGCACCGCGGCACGGGTCGATGGCCGGGCCGTACACCGTCACGCCAAGGCGATGGCACTCCGCGAGCAGCAGGGGGCGGAGCAGTCCTCCGGGGGCGATCAGGCCACCCGAGTACGCCACGGGGGCCCCACCCGCGCCAGCGCCCGCCGCCCGGGCGAGTCGGCAGAGTGCATCGAGGGCGCCCTGCCGGATTTCGATGGCCACCGCGTCGCCGCGGTCCGCGGCCTGGAGCGTGGCCGGCGCCAGCGCGGCGACGGCGGCCGGCGTCGCGGTGGTCGACCATCGCACCAGCCCCGCGATCCCCTGCACCCCAGCGGCGGCACAGAGGGCCTCGGTGAGCCGTGTGGCGGGCCCGAGGTCGTCGTGCATGGCGCCAACCGCCTCGAGGGCGCGCTGACCGATCCAGTACCCCGACCCCTGGTCGCCCATGCGCCATCCCAGCCCACCGGCCCGACGAGCCGATCCCTGGGCATCACGACCGATGGCGATACTGCCGGTGCCAGCGATGAGCAGGACGCCGGCCCCCATGCCAAAGGCCGCCGCGCGGGCCAGTTCGGCGTCGGTCGTCACGATCGTCCGCCAGGCGAGGTGCCGCCCGCCGAGTGCGGCCTCGAGTTCCTCGCGCTCGTGTTCGCGGCCGGCACCGGCGGCGCCGACGACCAAGACATCCGCGCGCTTGATGCCAGCCCGATGGAGCAGCGGTGCCGCGAGCGCCGCGACTTCCTCGGCGCGTGGTCCGCCCAATCCACTCCGCATCGCGCCCCCGCTCCCCTCGGCACGACCGCGCTCCGTCATGCCGTCAAAGAGTGCGACGCGACACGAGGTCCCGCCGAGGTCGGCGCCGAGGACAATCACGCGGGCGCCCGGCGAAGCTGCGCCGAGAGCAGCGCCGTCATGACCATGATGACGGTCCCGAGCGGGACATACCACGGCCAGGCCAGGGTGCCGAGCATCGTCAAGATCGGCAACACCGACGCGAGCCGCGCGGCGAACACGGTGATCAACATGATCGCGACGGTCACCGCGGCCGCGCGGATGACGTCGGTCCCGATCACCCGACCGCGCATCCCCGCGAGCAGATACGCACCGAGCAGTGCGCCGTACGTCACCGACGCGATCGAGAGTGCGAGGACCACCGCCGGCGTGTCATTGCCGGTCGTGAAGGCATGGAAGCCGAGCGCACCACCCATCAGCGCGGTGCCCCAGATCACCGAGACTGCCCGACCGACACGGAGCAGCTTGGCGGGGTCGCGCTCGCCCGTAATTGAGGCATACAGATCATGCGTCAATGAGGAGGCCAGCGCGTTGATCGAGGAGGAAATGGTGCTCATTGCGGCCGCGAGGATGCCCGCGATGACCAGTCCGCGCACCCCGCTCGGCAGGTGCTCCAGCACGAAGCGACCGAAGATCTCGTTTGATGGTGTCGTGGCCGGGGCGAGGTTTGCCGCCCAGATCGCCGTACCGACCAGGAGGAAGAGCAGGAACTGCGCGATCACCAGAAAGCCCGAGCCGATCAGCGCAACACGGGCGTCCTTGAGCGAGCGCGTCGCGAGGAGCCGTTGCACGATCAGGTGATCCGTCCCATGCGAGGCCGCGGAGAGCATGGCCCCGCCGACCAGTCCGCCGAGCAGCGTGTAGGGCGCAGTCAGGGAGAAGCTTGGATTGAAGACCCGCAGCTTCCCGGCCTCCCCAGCGACCGCAAGCACCTGGTCGAAACCACCCGCCAACTGTGACGCAATCCAGAGCGCCGCGATC
>JBBQJU010000172.1:0-5796 GCA_038326215.1 Gemmatimonadales bacterium
CAGCCAGCGCCCAGACCGGGGCCTGGGAGGCCGATCGGGTGGGAATAGATCATCGCCTCGATGCCGCGCTCCTTCATTTCCTGCATCGTGGTCCGGTAGGCATCGCCTGCGGTCGCGTCCGGACGCGAGTGGCGGCGCATCAGGGCGTCCTGGAGCATGTTGGTGTTCCGCATCGCGGCCTTGAGTCCCTCGGGGGCATCCTTCTCGCCGGGCTTGAGCACATAGCCCATCTTCTGCCAATCGGTGTCGAAGCCCATGTAGCTGATGCCGAAGTCGATGTGCACCACGTCGCCGGGGAGGATCACCATTTTCTCCGGGGCGACCGCCAGGAATCCGCGCGAGAGCGGGAGCCCGCCGCCCTGCCGTTGGATGCGGAGGTCGGGTTGGAACCAGGTGCGCACGCCGTGGGCCCAGAGGGCATCGTAGAGCCAGTTACGCACGTCGCCGACGGTTGTGACACCGGGCTTGATCACTTCGTTGGAGAGGGCGCGCTCCACGATTCGTGCCGTCACCGCGACGGCGGTGGTGTAGTAGGGCTTCTCCGCCTCCAGCCGTGTGTCGAGCAGTTCCTCGATCAGCGGCGCGGCACTCACGAAGCGTGGGACTGCGTCCTCGCCGAGGATGCTGACGAGCCAGGTATAGGCATCGTGCGTCAGCGTGCGAGTCTGGCCTCTGCCTCCGGCCATCTGCAGGCCGATCGTGGCGGGGGCATACTCCGCGTAGAGTTCCCGCAGCACCACCGGTGCCGGCCTGGGCTCACCGGTGCTTTCGAACCAGCGGGTGAGGTTGTCTTCGGAATAGCCGGTGAGCGCGACCCGTCGGAGCCCCCGCTCGCCGGCGTCGACGAAGACGAAGAGATCGCGATTGCCGGTGTAGGGTCGCGGCGGGGCGATCGCAGGCACCACCGGATTGTCATGGAACTCCTCGTTCACCACGATCCACATGCTGATGCCGTGTCGACGCATCATCGGCAGCAGCATGGCGTGTCGGGCGTCGAGCCACGATTCGCGCACGCGGATCTGCTCCGACCAGGGGAGCAAGCCGGTCGCGCCCTTTGGTGCTTGCGCGGGCAGCGCGCCGAGGGGGAGGAGGAGGAGCGCGGCGAGGCGCACCGTGGCAGGTGTGCGTCGGATCATGGCGGGTCGCAGGTTGAGGATGCGGAAAGATGCGCGACTCAGCGGTGCCGCACCAGCGTCCGTCAGAGCCAGCGGCGCACCCGACTTCGATAGGCGCGGTATTCATCGCCGAAGAGCCCCTCAAGGTAGCGCTCCTCGCGCCGGATGACCCCGACCTGCATCACCCCGAGGACCACGGGGAGGGCGAGCAGCGGCCACAGCGCGTTGGCGCACACCGCAATGCCGGCATAGCAGAGTGTGAAGCCGAGATACATCGGATTTCGGGTGAAGCGGTACGGCCCCACCGTGACCAGCGACTTGGTGGGCTTCCACGGTTCGGGATGGGTGCGCGCCGCTCGGAAGGCGCGGATAGCGGGCACGGCAACGCAGCCGAGGAGGACCAGCACGAGCCCGATCGGCAGCGTTGCCCCCTCGGGCACGAGTGGCCAAGGTCGCCAATGATTGAGCAACAGCCCGGCCACCAGCGGCACCGCGTAGATGAGGGGTGGCGGCGCGATCACGCCGGCCGTCGTCCGCCGTGCCGGGTCAGCCATGCGTCACGGCGTGCCATCCGGTTTCGGCGCAGCGCTCTTCGGGTTGATGCCGGCCCCGATGATCTTGCCCTCCGCATTGAAGACCCAGCGGATGACCAACGGCTCGTCGGCGAGCTCGCTGAACTCAGCCTCGTACCAGTGCTGCGGCTTCCCGTTGCGATACGTCAGCTTTTCGGCGATGACCTTGGTCGGCACGCCGGCGCGCTCGGTGATCTGTTCCATCATGGTGGCGATGCCGCCGGCGCCACCGACCTTCGTCAGCACCTCGGCATCGAAGCCAGTGGCCAGCGAGTCCGCCTTGCCGGACAGGAACCAGCGCGTGTACTGCTTGCCAAGGTCCAGGAGTCGGGCCTCCTGCTCGGTTGTAAGTTTGGCTGGGGCGGCGGCGGCAGGTGCAGCGGGTGCAGGGGTCTGGGCGTTGAGGGGCGCGGCGGCGAGCAGGGCAGCGAACGTCAGGAGCGGGAAGCGCATGGACGAGTCCGGTTGAAGGTTCCCCCCAGACGGCACGAGGCAAGTATTGGTTTCAGTGTGGAACTTTGAAGGATCTTGCGTCTCCGGACGCTCGAGAAATTTGGGGTACCGAGTGTAACGTCTCCGGACGCTCGAGAAATTGGGGGTACCGAGTGTAACGTCTCCGGAGACCCCGCCGCTCGCGCTGCGCGCGAGGGCGGGGTGCTACTTCACCACCACCTTGAGCACGGCCGAGGCGACGATCGTCTTCTCCCGCTTCATTGGCTCCTCGGGGTTACAGAGATCGCGCATCCCCGTGAGGAAGCCGCCAGCGCCGACCTTCGCCAGCACGGAATCGGGGACGACCAAGAGGTCACGTCCGTCGTTCCAGTGCGCGGTGGCACAGCGCCAGTTGGTCAGCGAGAAGATCCACTCTGCCGCCGGCTCGGCAGCAAAGGCCCAGACGAGCCAATACGTCCCGGGGGTCGTGGGCACCCGCCGCCGAACAATCACCTCGGTCAGGGCATCGGTCACCCCAGTGTACAGCGTGATCACCGTGGTCGTGTCGCTCCCGAGCGGCAGCATCGTCGAACTCTCGGCCAGCATCCACAGCGCGGCATGGGCTGGCGTGGTATAGCGCAGCAGCACGCGGCCGCGGAGCGAATCGCCCGGAGCGACCACCACCTCGGGCGGGTCGGTCATCACACGGCTGCCGTTGAGTTCGCCACCGACCAGGGTCAGCGCCGAGGCCGCGAATCCGCTGAACATCGTGATACTCGGCGACGTCAGTGTTCCGGCCTGAAAGGTCATCGCGTACGCTTCCGCTTCCTTCTTGAAGACCATCAGCGATTCGGCCGAAACGCTGCCGTTCCGGATCACCGGCGATGGCCACAGACGGAATGAATCGACCCCCGGTGTCGCCCCGACCACCCGTAATGACTCGCCGTCGAGGGCAGTCGTCACTTGGCCGAAACGGTTCCGGACCGTGAAGCGCGGCGCCAACGTGTTGCGCATCACGCGGACGAGCGGCCCGCCATCGCCGTAGAAGGCGGATGGTGGCACCCGAGGCGTGTTCTCCACTGCCAGCATCACCGGTTGCCCAAGCCAGCCGAGGGCACTCCATCCGCCAAGGCCCAGCGTCACGCAGATGGCGGCGATCCGCCAGCGCAGCGTAGGGGTCGCCGCCGCGATCAGTCGCCAGGAGGTGCTTCGCGGGGCGTTCGGGGGCAGCACGAGCGCAGCGAGCGCCCGGCCACGCGGCCCCCCACGGACCCGGCGTCGCCATTCACGCACCGCACGGACGGCCTGTGCTTCTGCTCCATGCGCGAGGGAGACACGCACCGCGCGTTGCAGGTCGTGCAGCCCGTCGCCTTGCAAGCTGAGCCATTGTGCGTGCTGGAGGGCGAGCTCGCGTTGCTCCAGCGGCGTGAGCCCCTCGATGGCCTGCTGCTGCACCAAGTCATGGCTGAGCTGATAGCCGGCACCGCGGTGGACCACCCACCCGGCGCGCTCCAGCTGGCCGAGGCGGTCGCGCACGGCGGCCTGACTGCCGACGTCGGCAAGGGTCCCCAGCTCCTCCTCGCCGACCATCCCACCCGCGATGGCGAGGTAGCCCAGTACCCGCCGATCGACCTCGCCCGCCGGAAACGCCGGATCGCGGTGGAGGACCAGCGTGGGAATCGTGCCGAGCAGCGCATCGCCGGCCACCCCGTCGGCGGCCAACACGTTGAGTCGCTGCAGCGCGCGCATCACGTAGATGGGAACGCCCCCCGTGACGAGGAGTAACGCCTCCGCCGCGTCGGTGTGCCGGGCACTCGGCAGCGACGAAAGTTCTGACGCCAGGAGTGACGTGATGTGGTCGCCCGTCAGCGACGAGAGGTGGAGCACATGCCAGTGGGATGGCATCGCGCCGGTCAGGTCGCGCGTCGCAATGAGGCAGGCCGCCTGTCCCGTTCCAAGCCCGGAGAACGCCGCGTCGAGCAGGGCGATCGAGGCGTGATCGCCCCATTGCGCATCATCCACCACGAGGTAAAGCGGTTGGTGTTCGGCCACGGCGCTGACCAGGTCGCCAAGCGCTTTCGCCATGGCCGCCTGCGTGGGTACGTCCCGCGGCGTCTGCTCGATGCCCTCGAAGCGCCCGGCGAGTCGAGGGTTCGCGGCGACGAGCACGGCCGCCTCCGCCGGGTCGACGCCGAGGGCGTCGGGGAGCTCGGCCAAGGCCTCCACCACCCGATTGAAAAGCGCAAATATCGTGGTGGATTCACTGCCGCGCGTCTCGACGGAGACCATGATGCCAGCCGCGCCGGACTGCCGCAGGCGCAACTCGCGCAACAGCCGGCTCTTGCCGAATCCTGCGCTTGCCACGATGGCGATGATCCGACGCGGTTCGTCCGGCGGAAGGCGCAACAGCTGTTGGAGATGGGCCAGGATCGCGGACCGACCGGTGAAGGGCAAGGTGCCGGTAGGCGTCGCCACCGCTGGCGTCCGCGGCACACCGCGCTCGAGACTGCGGCGAGCACGGCGCGCGAGCTGCCGCCACCCCTGGGAGTCCGTTGCCCCGAGCAGACCGTGCGCTCCGGCCGCCTCGAGTCGCGCCAGTCCGTCCTCGATACGCGTCACGACCTCGGTCGCCGTGAGCGCGTCCAGGTAGAGTGTCCAAGTCGGGAGGTGGTCAGCGCCTGCCGAGAGCGCCCGCTCGGCCAGCCCGATGGCCTCATCCGTCTGACCGGCGACCAAGAGCCGGCGCCCTTCGCGAAGCGCCGCTTCCCGCAACTGCCGCTCCCACCGCATGCGCTCCGTCGCCAGCCAATCGCTGCCGGCGTCGTCGTCCGCATCGAGGCCATCGAGGAATCGACCCCGGACCGTCGCGAGGAGCGCCACATCGTCGCCGTCCGCCACGGCACGCGTCGCTGCGCCCCAATCGCTGGCGATCGCGATCGTCAGCCGGATTGCGGTTCCCTCCTCCGCCAGGGCGTCCCGACCCAGGAGCTGCCGGAGTCGGTAGAGCGTCTGACGAAGCGAGGCCTTGGCGTGCGAGTCATCCCGCTCCCCCCACCCGAGCGTCGTCAAGGTCTCGCGACTGGCGCCCAAGTCGAGATGAGCGACCAGATACGCCAGGACGAGTAACGGCTTGCCGGCGGGGAGGAGCGGCTGCGCCTCCCCGCCCGGCTGTTCCACCAGAAGCGCCGGCGAGCCGAAGCTGCGGAGTTGGAGTGACGCGAGATTGACGACGGGTTGGCTGGGCAGAGAGGAGCCTCGAGGGCGCTGGTTGATGCCACCGGACCACTCAATATGGGCCACGGTCCATCAATCAGGCGTCAAACGGGCCGGACAGCGAGGCGGTTGCCCACTCCCGAAGCGGTACGGTCCAGCGCCAGGCATTGGGTCGGTTCCGGAACCACGACATCACCAGCAGGCGCTGGTGGAGCCGTTCCGGAGACACCCGACCGATCGGTTCGGGGGGCCTCTGGAGCTCCGCCGCGACGACGCCGGCAAACGCCTCCCGCTCGATGGGCGACACCGGGTCTGGGTAACAGACCCGGACCTCGCCCCGGCCGATCACGAAGGCGCGGGCGTCGCCGCGGGCCCCCGGGTCGCGATACACGAACGACAGCGCCACAAGCGAGGCGCGGCTCCGTGCCACGGCGGCCAGGAGCCACTCCAACGACTCGAACTTG
>JBBQJU010000173.1:0-5795 GCA_038326215.1 Gemmatimonadales bacterium
GGCGCATGATTGAATTGGTCGGTGTGCATCGCCTTGAGGAAGGCGATCTCGTCGGCGACGCCCGCCAAGTGCGGCAGCCGGTCCGAGATCCACGCCCCCGATTGCCCATGTTGCTTGAAGGTCGCCTGTGGACCGAGCATCCGCGGGATGCCCTTGATGAACGCGAAGCGCTGCCCTTCGAGCAATGACTCAGGGCAGAGTTCGCCATCGAGACGCGCCAGCACCGGCTTGTAGTCGAACAACTCCAACTGCGACGGCGCACCCGCCATGTGCAGGAAGATCACGCGCTTCGCTGTCGGCGGGAAATGCGGTGCCCGCGCGGCAATGGGGTCATCAATGGTCAGCCCGGCCAACGGCTCGCGCTTGGTGCGCGGCGGCGTACAGCCGAGCATGGACGCCAGTGCCGCCGCACCGAGGCCGGTCGCCCCCGCCTCGAGGAAGTGACGCCGGGTGATTTCGAGCAGCGCGCGATGCGCCGGGTCGTGCGGTGTCGTCATGACGCGCTCCTCATTCCTTCGTCACAAAGGCGTCGAGATTCATGATGCCGTTGGCCACCACCGTCAGTGCGGCGAGGGCCGTCCCCGCCTTCGGCACGCCCGTCGCCAGATCGCGATCTTCCGGATGGGCCTCGTAGTACTTCGCGGCCGTCAGATAGAGCGTGCGCAATGATGCCAACGCCTTCTGGCTCGGCGCACGCTGCAAGACGAGTTGATAGCCGAACGTGATCGCGCCATCGAGTCGCGCCGGACTCGACACCGTGTCAGCCAGCGGCAGCATCCGACGCGCCAGTGCCTGCGCCGCCTCGGTGTAGACGGGATCGTTAAGCAGCACCAGCGCCTGCAGCGGCGTGTTGGTCCGGGTCCGCCGCGCCACCGACACCTCGTGGCTGGGTGTGCCGAAGGTCACCATCGACGGATAGGGCGCAGTCCGCTTCCAGAGCGTGTACAGTCCGCGCCGATGGCCATTTTCCCCGGTGTCGGCCACCCACTTCTCCCCGCTGTACGGCCGGTGCCACACCCCGTCCGGCTGCGGCGGCATCACGCTCGGCCCATGCATCCTGGCACTCAGCAACCCGGCACTCGCGAGGGCCTGGTCTCGCAGCTGCTCGGCGGTGAGCCGGAAGCGCGGACCACGCGCCAGTAGGCGGTTGGCGGGATCGCGTTCCTGCAGGACCGGCGAGGCGGACGACGCCTGGCGGTAGGTCGCCGAGAGGACCATCTCCTTCAGCAGCGCCTTCACACTCCAGTGCAGGTCGGTGCGGAAGCGCACCGCGAGCCAGTCGAGCAGCTCCGGATGCGATGGCGGCATCCCCTGTGTGCCGAAGTCCTCGACCGTCTCGACAATCCCGGTGCCGAAGAGCTGTTCCCAGAAGCGATTGACGGTGACGCGCGCGGTGAGCGGATTCTCCGGCGCCATCAGCGCACGAGCCAGCCCGAGCCGATTGGCGGCATCGGCTGGCAGCGCCGGGGAAATCGCCGCCGGTAGCCCGGGTGCCACGACCTTGGTCTGCACCAGGAAATTGCCGCGATCAAACACCCGGGTGGTCCGGTGCCGCGTTGACGGCAGCTCCTGCATCACCGGGATGTAGGTCGGCGCCAGCGAGTCGAGTGCGCGCCGCAGTGTGTCACGCTTGGCGCGCCGGGTAGCGTACGCCGTGTCTTCGGCGACCTGCGTGTAGGCGTAGCGGAGCAGCGCGCGCTGACCGACGTCGCGGGTCACTTCCGGCACCTTCACGATGCGGCGCACTTCGTTGAGCCAGGTACCGTTGACCTTGCCGGCCACGGCAGGGATCGAGAGCTGCGGCTCCCACGCGCGGCGGGCCGCTTCCTGCGCGGGGAGCATCGCGACGCTGTCCACTTCGTTGCGGAGCTGTTCGAGCGCACTGGCGAGCTCGCGGCCGCGCGTCGCCTTCTCGGGCGCGAAGATCGGCCACATCGGATATTCGTCTGGCTGATCCCAGTCGGCGCTGTTGTTGAGAATCGCGAGGGCGCGGTAGTACTCGTCGTGACGGATCGGGTCGTAGGGATGGCCGTGACACTGCGTGCAACCGATCGACGTCCCCTGCCACACCGTCCAAGTGGTGTTCACGCGGTCGATCACCGACGCGAGGCGATACTCCTCGTCATCGGTGCCGCCCTCGTCATTGGTCATGGTGTTACGGTGGAAGGCCGTCGCGATCCGTTGCGCTTCCGTCGGCGCGGGGAGGAGGTCGCCCGCGAGCTGGTCGATGGTGAATTGATCGAACGGCAGATCACGATTGAAGGCGTCGATCACCCAGTCGCGGTAGGGCCACATCGGCCGCGCGCGGTCGGCCTCGAAGCCGCGCGAGTCGGCGTAGCGTGCCAGATCGAGCCACATCGCCGCCCATCGTTCGCCGAATCGTGGCGACGCCAGCAGGGTATCCACCAGTTGCGCGTAGCTGCGCGCGCCACCTGCACACGACGACGCCACCTGCTGCAGTGTCGGCGGCAAACCGATCAGATCGAGACTCACCCGCCGCGCCAACGTCGCGCAGTCGGCTGATGGCGTGGGCCGCAACTGTTCGGCATCGAGCTGCGCCATCACCCAGCGATCAATGCCGCCACGCGTCCACGCCGAATCGGAGACCACCGGCAACGGCTTGGCCACCGGCGCCACGTACGCCCAATGCGGCGCCCACTCGGCCCCCTGCGCCACCCATCGGCGCAGCGTGCTGATCTCCTTGGGTGTCAGCGCATCGCGCCCCTTCGGCATCCGGTCGTGCGGGTCAGTCGCGGTGATCCGCGCGATCAACTCGCTCGCTCCCGGTTTGCCCGGTACCAGCGCGCGCTTCCCCGACTTGGCCGGCTTCATCGCGTCGTCCCGGAAGAGCAGTGACAACTCCCCCTGCTGGCGGACGCCGCCATGGCAGCCGACGCAATTCTTGCCGAGGATCGGACGGACGTCACGATTGAAGTCGACCTTGGCGCCGATGCCCTCCAGCCGTCCGCGGGCCGTCACCAACGCGACGATAACCAGCGTCACTCCCGCAATCCAGGCCCGTGAACGTCGCATCGGCATCCCCTACTTCTTCTTCTTGGTGGTGTCGATGGCGAACGAATCGGGCGGCATCACCGCGGATGCCATGGTGATTGTCGCCCGCGGATACGCCACGCGTAGTCTCGCCACACCAGCCGCGGTGACGCGCGTGCCCCAGAGATGCAGCGCACGCAGCCGCGGCAACTGTTCCAGCGCGCGCACGCCGGCATCGCCGACCTCGGTGTCCACCAGATTCAGATATTCGAGGTACCGCAGCGACCCCAGCCGAGCCACACCGGCATCGCCGACTCGTGTTCCCGCGAGCGTGAGTCGGGTCAGGTGAGGGAGTGCCGCGAGCAACGTCGTGACGGAGTCGTTCACTGGAGCGCGAGAGAGGTCGACCCATGCCACTTGTTCGGCGAGCGGCCGCAACATCTCGAGTTGTGCCGCGGTCCATGTGGTCGGGAGCGAGGTCGCCGCGATGTTGAGGTAGCCACCACTCTTCGACAGCGGCACCACCGAGAGCCCGGTTGCGCGTACCGTCGCGATCGCGGAGCTATCGGGTGCCGCCACGCTCAGCGCGAAGATGCCGCTCGGCAGATCCTCGAGGCCGTACGCCGCCAAGGTCCGGCGCACCGCATTCGGCCGCTCGATGACGGAGAGCGTCACGTCGGTCGATGCCCCCTGCTCGATCCACCAGCGCAGCAATGCCGCCTCGGCAATCGGCAACGGCCTGTCGGGCGGCATCGCATCGGTGTGCCCAGGCGGCAGTGACACGCGCACCAGCAACTCACTCTCCTCCGCACGGCCCGCCACGACCACCTTCCCCTGCCGCCCGCCGAGGAAGAGTCCCTTCGAGGTGGTGAGCACCAGTCCACCCTTGTGGCGGATTGGGTTGTGGCACGACCCGCAGCGGGTGGTGAGGATCGGCTGGATCAACGCCGCGTAGACGCGGGTGGTATCGGGGTTACCGATCGCCATCGTCGTCAGCGCCTCCTCGGCCGGCAAGCCAAGCGCCGCGCGTACTCCCTCAGGGAGGTACCTCGTGAGGTAGCCTTCGCCACGGGTGAGTGTCCCGCCGAGGTGGCCACCGATGGTGATCGCCAGCACCAGCGCACCAACCGCGAACGGATAGCCTCGGTGTGCCCGCCCTTCCCCCGCCTCGGCGCGGTCGCGCAGCCACCACGTCGCGGTGGCCAGCGCGGGAATGCCCAGCCCGAACCAGCGATGCCAGCGCAGCACTGCCGGGTCGTAACTCCCCCAGTCGGAGAGGAGGAGTCCGACGATGCCGGCGATGATGGCGCTCCACGCGCCGAGGAGCAGGGCGAGCGGCACCAGGGGCCGCCACTCACTCCATGCGGGACGGCGGCCGAGAAGCTCCGCCCCGATGGCCAGCAGCAGCATCCCGATCGGGAGATGCACCAACAACGGATGGAAGCGCCCGGCCAACGGCCAGAGCGAGGAATCGTGGTCGCCCCCCACGACGGCGACGATGCCGAGGAGGAGGAGCCCGACCAGCAGGGCGCGGAGGATCTTGGTCACCAGTACCGTGTCAGATCTTGGTGAGCTTGGTCACTCGACCGTCATTGATCCACTCGACCACGTAGATGTTGCCGACGCGATCGACCCAGAGCGCGTGCGGCGAGATGAACCGGCCCGGACGCCGCTTGTCGTGCGGCACGTTGGGATAGCCCTTGAGGTCGGGGTACTTCGTGCCGAAGTCTGCCTCGGAGCCGAACGGCTGTCCGTCGAGATAGTCACCCAAGTCGGCGACTTTGGTGTTGGTCTTGTCGAAGATCGAGACGCGCGCATACAGGTCGGGGACGTAGAGCAGGTCACCGCGATGGAACGAGGTGCAGGGGAAGCGAAGGTCGGTCTTGGTGATCACTTCGCCGAGGTACTTCCCCTCGAGCGTGAAGTTGACGATGCGGATGTTGCCCCGGTCGGAGACCTGCAGCCGCGGCGTGCCGGAGCGGCTGTCGATCGAGATGCCATGCGGTTGGCGGAGATTCTCCGGGGCCGTGCCGCGGCCACCAAAAGAGTCGAGGTACTTCCCGTCCTTGGCATCGTAGATGTGGATCCACGACTGGCCGTAACCATCGGCCACGTAGAGCATCCCGTTCGGCCCAACCACCGATTCCGTGGGCGAGTAGCCGCGGTCCTGGGAATAGACGCCGGCGAGGTACGGCCGCCCTGCCTGCCAGACGACGTCGCCATCGAGCGTGGTCTTCACCACCTGGGCAAGGCCGGTGTTGGCGAGGTAGAGATACTCGGTGCCGCCTTCCTCCGAGATCCGCAGTCCGTGCGCCCCTTTGGCGTAGGCCTGCCCCCACGACGTGAGGTAGTTCCCCTGGGCATCGACCACGACGATGGCATCGCGACTCTGGTTCGCGATGTAGAAGCGACCCTGCTTGTCCTCGACGATGCCATGTGTGTAGCCGAACTGCTTTTCCTTCGGCAGCTTGGCCCAAGCATGGTCCATGGTGTAGCGATAGTCACCGACCCCGAGGATCGGCAGCTCGCCGGGCTCGCGGGCCCGGAGGGGAATGGGCAGCGCAGCGAAGGCGGCGGCACTTGCCGCCGACGCGAGAAAATCACGGCGCGACGGCTGCGGCTCGGGGCGAGCAGGCATGACGAGACTCCAGGGGGAGATGGAGCACTGGCGTGTTGGTGGGGACGCTGGAATATCGGGCGCGGCGGGGGATGGGGCAACTACCACGGATTGTCATCCTGAGCGAAGCCCCGCCCCCGAAGGGCGGCGGGGCGCAGTCGAAGGACCTACGACTCGGGCGCACGGC
>JBBQJU010000174.1:0-5769 GCA_038326215.1 Gemmatimonadales bacterium
GTCGATCGGGGCGACCTGGTCTTCGAGTTCCGGCAGCCCCCGGTCGTGGATCGCTCCAATCCCCTCAAGGGACGGCGCATCGTGCTCGACCCCGGACACCCGCCCCTCGGCGCGTGCGGACCGACCGGACTCTGCGAGCCCGAGGCGACGCTGGCCGTGGCTCGGCTGGCGGCAGATCGATTGCGCGCCCTCGGGGCCAAGGTCACCCTCAGCCGGCGTGATGCCCAACCGGTCGAACTCTGGGAGCGTGTGGCCCTTGCCGACTCCCTCGACGCGGAGGTCATGGTCTCGATTCACCTGAACGCCCTGCCGGACGGGATCAACCCCTTCACCAACAACGGCAGCAGCACCTTCTTCCAGCATCCGCAATCGATCGCGCTGGCCCAAGCGGTGCAGACGGAACTCGTCCGCCGTCTGGGACTGCGTGACCTTGGCGTCGCGCGCGGGGACCTCGCGATGGTCCGGCCGACCTGGTACCCGGCGGTCCTGGCCGAAGGCCTGTTTCTGATGATTCCGGCACAGGAGTCGGCGATGCGGACGCCTGATGGGCAGCAGCGCTATGCCGACGCGATTGTCGCCGGACTGCGTACCTTTCTCGGCAGTGCCACGCTGTCCACGAACCCACCGCCCAAGCGTCCCCAACCAGCAGCCTCCCCCGACCGCCCTGAGTGACGATGCCCCGCCCCTGCCGTTGCGCGATCCTGTTGCCCGTGCTGCTCCTGCTCGTCGCAGGGCGGTCGGTCGCGCAGTCTGCGCCGGCGCGTGGCGAGCTGGCGGCGCTCCGCGACTCGCTCGCGCGGGTGGTCGATTCGGTGCCGCTGCGCGCACTGGAGACGCGGTGGATCGGTTCGGCGCGTTCACACCGCGATAGCGCGATGGTGCACCTGCGCCTCGGCTTCCTCGCGATCCGGCTCGGTGAGCTCGGCGGGAAGCAACACTACGATGATGCCGCGTCGGAATTTCAGTGGGCGACGGCGCTGCAACCGACGTGGCCGTACGGCTGGTTCGGGCTTGGCCTCGCCGAGCTCGGGGTCGGCGATTCCGATTTCTCGCCAGTGGCCGGGGTGAAGACCATGCTGGGCAAGGACGCCTTGACCCGATCCGCGAACGCCTTCGCGCGGAGCGCCGAGGTCGATCGCTCCTTCGTGATCGGGCTGGTGGAATTGAGCAACACGGCCTTGCGACAGACCGTGAATGTGCGGACGGACGTCGCGCTTGCCGCGTTGCGTCGTGCGTCGCGCACCCCGGCGGCATCCCACCCCGATGTGCTGCTGGCGCGGGCACGCGTCGAGCGCGAAGTGGGGAGTGCGGATTCCGCCCTCGCCGCCGCCGACGCGCTGCTTGCGCTCGATCGGATCAATGTCGAGGGGTTGCTCGAGCAGGCGCGTGCGCGCTTTGCCCTTGGCCGCCTCGATGGTGGTGACCCGTGGTATCGCGGACTGGGATTGGCGGAGGGGGCCGTCCTCGCCGGGTACCGTCGCGATCTCGCGTTGGTGATGCCGCCGGCCTCCCTCACGGCGTTTGATGCGGCGGCCCCGGCCGCGCGCGTCACCATGGTTCGGCAATTCTTCGAGCAGCGGGACCAGGACGAACTGCAGCGCCTCGGGGGACGACTCCGCGAACACTACGCCCGGATCGATCATGCGCAGCGCAACTTTCGTCTGGTGTCGCGCCGTCGGCAGTACGACATTCAGGAGCGCTACCGCTCGACGCAGGCGGACTTCGATGATCGGGGGGTGATCTACGTCCGCCACGGCGCCCCCGACCAGCGCGCGCAGTACAACGTGCCGGGCGTGGAGCCGAATGAATCGTGGCGCTACCAGCGCGCGACCGGTGATCTGCTCTTCCATTTCGTCGCGCGTCAGGATGTGCAGGACTTCCGCCTGGTCGAGAGCGTGCTGGACATTCTCGGCTTTGCGGTGGCGATGCAGGCGCGCGACGCGGGCCAATTGTCATCGTCTGGTCAGGCGGAGGAACTGGTCCGTTCTCGCGAGCCCCTCGGCGCGCTTTATTCCCGAATGCTTGGCGCCGGGCGAGGTGGGGGCACGCAGCTGCAAACCGAAGAGCGCGCGCTCGGCCGCAAGAGCATCGCCATCGGGACGAGCACGGACAGTTGGCCCTTGCGTTTCCGGCGCGCCCTCGACGCCACCATCTTCGTCGCGGCGGCAGGCGCGGACAGCGCGGGGCCGCAACTGCAGATCGCCTTTGCTGCGCCGACGAGCGGATTGACGCTCGATGCGGTGGCGGGCGGCCAAGTCGCCGAACTGCGATTCCGAGCCACGATCCTCGACATGGGTGGCGCCTTGCTCGCCTCGATTGACACACTCCAGCGCTTCCTGGTCCAGAGCCCATCGGCGGCGAACGAGCTGCTGCTCGGGCGGCAGGCGATCCGGGTACCCGCGGGGCGGCTCACCGTGCGTGCCTCGCTCGAGCAGGGAACGGCGGGCATCGGCAGCCGTCGTGATACCGTGATCGTGACGTCGCCGACCGCTCCGGTCCTTGGCCTCTCCGACCTGATCGTTGGGGCACGGAGTGTCCGACTCTTCTGGGTGCCGAGCCCTGGGGACACGACCTGGCTCCATCCGCTCGCGCGGTTCCGGCGGCATGAGCCGATGCAGCTCGCCTTCGAGGTGAGTGGGTTGGCGGCGGGCAGCCGTTATCGGACGGCCGTGCGCATCATTCGGCCGGGAGGATCGACCCTCTCGCGGCTCTTCGGCGGCGGGGCGGCGCTCCGGGTCGCGTTTGAGGGGGTGCACCCTGGCGGCGTGCTGGTGGTGCATCGCGAACTCGCCCTCGACGAAGTCGGTCCGGGGAGGTATCTCGTGGAAGTGACGGTGTCGACCCCCGCGGGGGAGAAGGTGACTCGCCAGCAGGAAATCACGGTCGTCAAATGAGCCGACTCCACCTTCTCCGAGTGATTCCCGTCGCCGCGCTGTGCTGCGCTGCGCCCCTCGCCGCGCAGGGCGGCTCGCCGCCGGCGTTGCAAGAGGTCCGCCAGAACGTCGGGCTGGTCGGCAACGCCGATTCGCTCCGTCACATGGAGCAGCTGGCGATCGCAGTGGTGCGCACGCGCCGCGATGATCCGACCCTTCATCTGCACCTCGGCTTCCTCGCCCTGCGGCTCGGCGAGGTGACGGGCGAGATGCAGCACTATGAGGATGCCTACGACGAGTTCGGCACTACCGTCACGCTCAAGCCGGGGTGGTGGATCGCCTGGTATGGGCAGGCGCTTGCCCAGCTCGGGGCCCAGGCGGCAGATATTGGCCTCTTTGCCGCGTTCCGCAAGCTGACCGGCGTGGACCCCGAGCTCGAGGCCGCGACCAAGCTGGCCACCTCCGCCGGCATCGACTCACTGCACGCCGAAGGGCTGGTCCACTTCGGTCGGGACGCGCTCGCGAAGCGCGAACCACGACTGCTCGGGGTCGCGCGGGAGGCGCTGCGGCAAACCTCCGGCGGCCCGGCCGGCGCCTTGCGTGACGTGCAATTGCTGCGCGCCGTTGTCGAGCGCCAGGCAGGCCGCGGCGACCTGGCCCTGGCGCTGCTCGAGCCGCTCGCCCTACGTGAGGCACACGACGCGGAAGTCCAGCTCGAATTGGCCCAGACCCGTTTCACTGCGGGCGAACTCAGCGGCCTCGCCCCGTGGTACGCCGCGTTGGAGAGTGCCGACCGCGCGTTGATGGTACGCCTGCATGACGATCTCGTCCTCGTGATGCCGGATTCGATCGTACAGGCCCTCATGCTCGCCTCGGGCACTGCACGCGTCGCGATCGCGCGCCGCTTCTGGGATGTGCAAGAGGTCAGCGGGCTGCCGGTCACGGCCGAGCGACTTCGCGATCATTACCTTCGCCTCGAGATTGCGCGCACGAACTATCGCCGAGTGGATTCGACGCCTCCGCCGATCAGCCTGCCCGGCATGCGCGACGGCAGCCGTGAATTTGATGCGCGGGGGGTGATCGTGGTGCTGCATGGGTCACCGATCGGTCGCAGCACGCTCAATCTGCCGGGCATCCTCGAGAACGAGTCGTGGTCGTACCCCGGCCGACTCGCGGGTGATACGTTGCTCTTCCATTTCGTGGTCCCCAAAGGGCGGCACGACGCCGTGCTGCTCGAGAGCCTGCTGGATCTCTTCGCGCTGAGCGGTCAGGGACGCTTGATGGCGACGCCCAAGGACACGGCGAGTAACGGGCGTGCACTGATCGAGAGCTACGGTGCCTCGTTGACCGCGCAAACGACGCAGGAGCTCTTCGTCTCCCGCGAGACGATCGCCCCGATCTATACCCGGATGTTCAATGAGGGGCGCAATGGCGCCGCGTCGCTGCAGCCGGTGGAGCGGGCCATGGGCGCCCGGAGTATCGCGTCCGGCAGCACGTGGGTGCTCAATTTCGAACTGCCCCTCGAGGCGTCGGTGGACGTCGTCGCCGTTGGCGAGGCGCCGGCGGGCCGCCTGGTTCAACTGGCGTTCGCCATCCCCGGTCGATCGCTGACCCCGATGGTCACCGTCCAGGGGGCATTCTACCGGGTGCGGTTGCGTGGTGCGGTTCGCGACGCGCGCGGCGATGTGGTCGCGACGGTGGACACCGTTCGCACCTTCCGGACGCGTGGGGTGCTGATGCCCGGGGAGTATCTCCTCGGGCGCACACCGGTCGCGCTTCCACCGGGCGACTACCGCGTGCAACTGGCCGTGGAGACGGATCATCGTGGTGTGGTCACGCCGGTGCAGTCGGTCCGTGTCGTCCCGGCCACGGGCACGACCCTGGTGCTCTCGGATCTTGTGCTCGGGTCCCGGAATGTCCCGCTGGCGGTGCCGACGATCACCGGCGACACTGCCTGGGTGAACCCGATGCGCCGCTTCGCGCGCGCGGTCCCGATGCAGCTCTACTTCGAGTTGGCAGGGCTGCCGACGGGGACGTCCTATCAGGTGACGCTCGCGGTGATTCGGCAGGCGACCACCGGCATGCTGGGCCGACGCGAGCAGGCCGCGATCAGTCTCCGCTTCGGTGGCGAGCATGGTGGCGGCGTGGTGGCCATCGATCGCGAGTTCAATCTGAGCCGGCTCGAGCCGGGCGACTATCGACTCGAGGTGACCGTCACGGCACCCGGACAGCCCGCAGTGGTCCGGCACCGGGAGTTTGTCGTCGTCAAATGAGGGGCCGCCTGGTCGGATTCGTGGTGACGGTGCTCCTCGCGTGCGCCGCGGTGCCGTCCGCGACGGCGCAAAGCCCGAAGCAGCGGGATGCGCTCACGCGATTGCGCGACTCGCTCACCTATGCTCGCGATACGATTGCCCTCCAGCGGCTGGAGGCGCAGGAAATCGATCGTGCCCGCCTGCGGCGCGAGGACCCGATGCTCCATTTGCGGCTGGGCTTGATTGCCCGGCGGCTCGCCGAAGAACTCGGTGGTCGGCACTGGGATGACGCCTATGGGGAATTCGAGTGGGCTGCCGAGTTGGCCCCGACCTGGCCGTGGCCATGGTTCGGAGTCGGCCTCACCGCCGCCGCCGCGCCTGACCGGGCGGGCGGGTTCGCCGGGGGTCTCTATGCCATGATTGGGGCCGACCGCCACCGCCTGGCAGGCAACGCGTTCGCGAAGGCGGTCGCACTCGACCCGAGCTTCACCGAGGGGCTGGTCGAATTCGCCCTCACGGCGCGCGCCACGCGCATCGATGCCCCACTGGGTGGTGCGCTGGCGGCACTCCGGCTCGCCATGGTCTCGCCGGTGAGTTGGACCGGGGAACTCCTCCTGGAGCGCGGTCGGATCGAGCGGCTCGCG
>JBBQJU010000175.1:0-5705 GCA_038326215.1 Gemmatimonadales bacterium
GGTCCTTCGCAACATCCCCGCGCATCATGGGGCGCTCAGAGGACCAAAGGCACCGGTGGCACAGGAGGATGGATCGGGGTGGCGGCCGCCGGTGCTCCTGACGGTCGCCGCCGAGGGCACCGGAATCAGCGAGTTGGTTGACGCGCTCGAGCGTCACTGGCAATGGCTGACCGAGAGCGGGGAGCTGGCGGATCGTCGGCGTGATCGGCTGGCGCAACGGACGCGGGAAGTCGTGGATCGTGCCGCACGGCGTTGGGTGTGGCAGGAGTCGCATGCCGAGCAGGCGATCGTGGCGCGGCTCGATGAGGTCGGGGCAGGGGTCGTGAGTCCCTATGAACTGGCGGCCGAGATCGTGGCTGCGCTGCGGGAAGGAGTGCGGGTATGACGACTGTGATGACCGACAGCGGACTGCTCGAGCGACTGGCGGTCCAGGAGGCCGAACTGGCACGCCTGCGCGCCGAGGTCGCCGCCTGGAAGGCCGGCGTGGCCAACCTCCCGGTCCGCGACGACGCGACCTTCGAGACGTTGTCCGGCGTGGCAGTCGAACCGGTGTACACGCCGCTCGACACCAACGCCAGCGAACCGCTCCCCGGGGAGTATCCGTACACCCGCGGCATTCACCCCACGATGTATCGCGGCCGGCTCTGGACCATGCGGCAGTTCGCCGGCTTCGGTACCGCCGAGGACACCAACCGCCGCTATCACTTTCTCCTCGCCCGCGGCCAGACCGGCCTCTCCGTGGCCTTCGACTTCCCGACGTTGATGGGCTACGACTCCGACCATCCCCGCTCCGAGGGCGAGGTGGGCAAGTGCGGCGTGGCGATCTCGTCGCTGGCGGATATGGAGACGCTGTTCGAGGGGATCCCGCTCGATCAGGTCTCGGTCTCGATGACCATCAACGGGCCGGCCGCGATCCTCTTCTGCTTCTTCGTGGCGGCGGCCGAGAAGCAGGGCGTGCCGATTGCGAAACTCCAGGGGACGATCCAGAACGACATCCTCAAGGAGTTCGTGGCCCAGCATGCATGGGTCTATCCGGTCGAGCCGTCGCTGAAGCTGATCGTCGACCTTTTTGAATGGACCAGTGCCCACACGCCGAAGTGGAATTCCATCTTGATCTCGGGCTACCACATCCGCGAGGCGGGATCGACCGCGGCCCAGGAACTGGCGTTCACGCTCCTCAATGGCTTCACCTACGTCGAACGCGGCATGGCACGCGGTCTGGACGTCGACCACTTCGCCCCGCGACTCTCCTTCTTCTGGGACGTCCACAACGACTTCTTCGAGGAGATCGCGAAGATGCGCGCGGCACGGCGGATCTGGGCCCGGCACCTCCGTGAGCGCTACGGCGCGAAGGATGACCGCTCGCTCAAGATGCGCTTCCATTGTCAGACCGCCGGCGTGTCGTTGACGGCGCAGCAGCCGCTCAACAACGTGGCCCGCGTCGCCTATCAGGCCCTCGCCGCGGTGCTCGGCGGCACGCAGTCACTGCACACCAACGCGCTCGACGAGACGCTCGCCCTGCCTACCGAGACGGCGGTGCGCGTGGCCCTCCGCACGCAGCAGATTCTCGCCTACGAGACCGGCGTGGCGCACAGCGCGGATCCGCTCGGTGGGTCCTACCTGGTCGAGGCCCTGACCGACCAGCTCGAGGCGGAGGCGGAGCGGATCTTCCAGCAGGTCGCCGAGATGGGGGGGACGGTGGCGGCGATCAACGCGGGATGGTTCCAGCGCGAAATTGCGCGTTCGGCGTCGCGGTATCAGGCGGAGGTCGAGACCGGACGGCAGACCGTCGTCGGCCTGAACGCGTTTGTGGAGGAGACGGAAGCGCCAATCGAGATTCTCAAGATCGACGCCAGTGCCGAAGTGCTGCAGCGGGAGCGGATGCAGCAGATGCGCGCGGCTCGTGACGAGGTGCTGGTCGCGAGCCGATTGGCCGTGCTGACCCAGGCGGCGAAGGACGAAGTGAACGTCATCCCCGCGATGCTGGACTGCGCGCGGGCCTATGGCACGCTGTACGAAATCCGGCACGCCCTCGAGCAGGTCTGGGGTGCGTACCGCGAACCGGTGTTCTTCTAGCTCACGAGGGGTTCTCTATGGCCACCGCCCGGCAGACTGCCAGCGGCCGTGACCTGCTGCGGATGAAGCCTGGTCCGCATCCGGTCGTCACCTGCTACCTCAAGATCGAGACGCGCGACCGCGCTCGGAAGAAGTACCTGACGAAGATGAAGAATCGGGTCAAGGCGATCGAAGGCTCGCTGGCCACCTCGCACTGGACCAAGCCGCAGCAGGAAATGGCGCGCCTCGACCTCGCGCGGATCCTCGACTATCTGGGCGACGAAGCCAACCTGCCGGCGTCGCCGGGGATCGCGCTCTTCGCCTCGGCCGGGCACAAGCTCTTCGAGGTGCATGAATTGCCGAAGGTCCACCGGTCGCGTCTGGCGATCGACCGCACCCCGCTGGTGCGCGAGCTTGCGGCCACCGAGGAGGAGTTCGGTCGTCTCTTCACCGTGACGATGGACAAGACCACGGCCCTCATCTGGGAAGTGACCGCCTTCGCGGCGAAGGTCGTCCGCAAGGTGAAGACCGAGGTGACCCGTGGCAGCCGCTTCCACGCGGGCCCGAACGCGGCGCACGGCGAGCACACCTTCCATAACCGCATCGCCAACGAGCGGAAGCGCCATCTGGAAACGGTCGCCCGCGCGCTCTTTGAGGTCGATCGTGCCTCGCCCGGGCATCAGATCGTGCTGGCCGGTGCCGGCAACGACGCCCAGGCGCTCGAACCGTTCCTGCACCGCTATGTCGCCGATCGCTTGATCGGCCTCGCGCGGTTGGCGCCGAAGGATGCGACGCCAGGCGCGGTGCACCAGCTCACGATGGAAGTGCGCGAAGCCCATGCCCGTGCCTCGGAAGGCCACCATATCGAGGAACTGGGTGAGGGGCTCGGCATGGGCTGGGCGGTGAACGGCGTGCGCGAGACGCTCAAGGCGCTGGCGAATGGCCAGGTGCGGCTGCTGCTCGTCCGCGGTGACGCCTCGTTGGCGGGGTTCCGTTCCTTGGCGACCGGCCGCATGTCGACGCTGGCGCGTGACCTCCGCGAGGATGGCGAGGTGGTGCCGACGCTGGACGTGCTCGATGACGCGATCGAAGAGGCGCTGCGGCAACGCGTTGGTCTCGACGTGGTGTATGACCCCGATGCCTCGGAATCCGTCGACGGTCTCGCCGGCCTGCTCCGCTTCAAGTGAGCCTGACCTCAAGGAGATGCTCATGATGGCAGTTGCCGATGCCCCGGCGCTGAACCGCCCGATTCGCGTGCTGGTGGCCAAGCCGGGACTCGATGGCCATGATCGCGGGGCCAAAGTCGTGGCCGCCGCGCTGCGCGACGCGGGGATGGAGGTCATCTACACCGGTCTGCACCAGACCCCGGAGATGATCGCCACCGCCGCGGTCCAGGAAGACGCCGATGTCGTCGGTCTCTCGATCCTCTCGGGGGCCCACATGACGCTCTTCCCGAGGGTGCGGGCGCTGCTGAGCGAGATGGGACGCCCGGACATGCTCGTCACCGGGGGCGGCATCATTCCCCGGGAGGATATGGACGCGCTCGAGGCGCAGGGGATCGGCAAGCTCTTTGGGCCGGGGACCTCCACGGGGGATCTGGTGGCCTACATCCGTGAATGGTCGCGCACCCACCTCAGCGCGTGAGGCGTTCGTGACCGCGACCAAATCCTCGCGACTCCGCGGGGCAACGGATGAATACCTTGTCCTCGCCGACCGCCTTCGAGCCGGCGGGGGCGAGGCGCGCGTGGCAAAGATGCACGCCAAGGGACAGCTCTCGCCTCGCGAGCGCGTCGCGCACCTCCTCGATCCGGAATCGCCCTGGCTCGAGATCGGGCTCCTCGTGGCCTACGACCGCTACCAGGGTGAGGCGCCTGCCGCCGGGGTGATTACCGGCCTCGGCGTGGTCGCCGGTCGCGACGTGGTGATCGTTGCCAACGATGCCACGGTGAAGGCGGGCTCGTGGTGGCCGGAGACGATCACCAAGATTCTGCGCGCCCAGGAAATCGCGATGCGCCAGCGCATTCCGATCGTCTATCTGGTCGACTCCGCCGGCGTGAACCTGCCGTATCAGGAAGGCGTCTTCCCGGGCCAGTATGGGGCGGCGCGGATCTTCTACTACAACTCGCTGATGCGCCGCTATCTGCACGTCCCGCAGATCTCGGCGGTGATGGGCAGTTGCATCGCCGGCGGCGCATACCTCCCCGCCTTGTCTGATGTCATCTTCATGGTCGAAGGGACGTCGTTCATGGGCCTCGGCGGTCCGAATCTGGTCAAGGGCGCCACCGGACAGACCGTCGACGGCGAGACCCTCGGCGGTGCGCGCACGCACACCGAGATCAGTGCCGTTGCCCACTATCGCGCTCCCGACGATGCCACATGCCTCGATCGGATGCGCGAGTACATCGGGCGGCTGCCCCATGCGGCGGGCGTGACCCACGCCGTGATCGAGTCGAAGCCGCCGGCCGCCGAGCCGGCCGCGCTCTACGACATGCTGCCCGCCGACCATCGACTCTCGTATGACATGCGGCACATTCTCGATGGCCTCCTCGACGGCGGCGTGCTCGACGAATTCCAGCCCGACGTCGCGCGCGAGATGCTCTGTGGACACGCACGCATCGAGGGGCGGCCGGTCGCGGTGATCGCCAATCAGCGCGGCATCATCAAGGGGCGCCCAGGCGAGCGGCCGAAGTTCGGCGGCATCATCTATCCCGAGAGCGCGGAGAAGGTCGCCTTCTTCATCGAGACGGCGAATCGCGAGCGGATCCCCATCCTCTTCGTGCAGGATGTCTCGGGCTTCATGGTGGGGTCCGAGGCCGAGCATGCAGGGATCATTCGCGCCGGGGCACACTTCGTCGAGGCTATGGCGACCGCCTCGGTACCGAAGCTCGTGCTCACGGTGAACCACGCCTCTGGCGCCGGCTACTACGCGATGGCAGGGCAGGGCTTCGATCCCGACTTCATCCTCTCGTGGCCGACTGGCCGCATGGCGGTGATGGAGGGCGAAGCCGCCATCATGGCCGTTCATGGCGCCGCGATCGGGAAGGCGCAGCAGGAGAAGCGCCCGCTGGACGATGCCACGCAGGGCGCCATTGCCGGGATGCGCGCCGACTATGAGGCGCAACTCGATGCACGCTATGCTGCGGCGCGCGGTTTCGTGGACGCGATCGTGGCCCCCGACGAGACACGCACCGCCCTCGCCGTTCTCCTGCGCGTGACCTCGAACTACGCCGGCCCGCACCTCGGCCCGTTTGTCCTTGACGGAGTGCGCGGATGAGGCCGCGGCGGCTCGCCCCTTGGCTGGTCGCCGCGCTGCTCCTCGGCTGCACGCCGCCTCGCGCGGTCGAAGTCCGTCCCCAAATGGATCCGGCGCCGATCCCAGGCGCCGCCGAGCCGCGTCTGCCGGCCCCCGAGACGCCGCCCGTGGCGCCGGCAGACAACGCCAAACGATCGCTCGCGCCCGAAGAGGCTGCCCAACGGGGCCTGATGCCATTGGCGTCGACGGGCGTGCCACCATTCGCGGCCGCCATGCCGTACGCCGATGGTCGGGGCGTGTTGATCGCCATCCTCGACAGCGGCATCGATCCATCGGTGCCTGGGCTGCAGCGCACCACGGATGGCACCGCGAAGCTGCTCGACGCCCGCGACTTCTC
>JBBQJU010000176.1:0-5661 GCA_038326215.1 Gemmatimonadales bacterium
CGACCAGCGCGACGAAATCGTCGGGTCCGAGCATCGTGACGACCTTGCGCGCGGCCTCCTTGGCCAGCTCGATCGGCCGGCCGCTCATCGACCCTGATTTGTCGATGACCAGGGCGATGTCAAGCGGGAGACGCTCGGTGCGTGTGGGTGCTTCCGGCGCGGTGTACTGCACACGGAGGTAGCGGGTGCTTCGGGCCTCTGCGCGCACCAGGCGGCGGTCGGCGGTGAGGTGCAGCGTCATGTCGTCTCTCCTTCGATCATGGTCTTGTGTGCCAGTGCGACCAACTGCTCCACCAATTTCTGCTCGGGGTGTGACAGTGGCCGCTGGATATGGAGCTCGATCACGGGGCTCAGGCGGATGCGGTCCCATGTGGTGGTCGCCGGGGTCGGGTCACCAGGCGGGACATCACGCGGGCCAGATATCGGGCTTCTGCCGAGGCGAACCGATCGGGCATAGGCGGCCGCCGCGCTGCGACCGGTGCCCAGCAGCGCCAGCTCCCGTTCGACGCCTTCGTCGTCCAGCGTCGCGACCCGCCCTCGCACCTCGGCCAGGGTGAGCCGCCGTTCCTGCAGCGCCTTGATCAGCTGGAGCCGCTTCAGCTCGCCCGGACCGTAGCGTGCCTCCCGCCCCCGAGTGCCCGGCGCCGCCAACAGCCCCTCCTGCTGGTAAAAGCGGACGGTGCGTACCGTGAGGCCGGCGCGGTCGGCGAGGGCTTGGATGTCGAAGTCGTCAGGTTCGATGAGCATTGGCAAATTTTACAGTGTTACTGGCATTGTGTCAAATAGCCAAATCTTCGTGACCCGTACTCCCCCTGCCCGCCCGCACCGGGCGAGGGTTGCCGGGGTGGCGCTCGAAGGCACGAGGGCAAGCCATCCGTCAGGTCACTCGAACGATCCGGACCCCAGGGTGGAGGTGCCAAAACGGGCGCAACACCAATGAGAATGCGCCTTGCAGCCATGTGACGCGTGCAAGGTGGGAGGCGACACACGTCACCTGATGTACACCGCAACCGCATGGAGCACATCATGAATGACGATACGATGGCCGGCACCTGGAAGCAGCTGCGCGGGAAGGCGAAGATCGCGTGGGGCAAACTGACCGATGACGATCTCGACGTGATCGACGGCAAGAAGGATCAGCTGGTGGGCAAGGTCCAGGAACACTATGGACACACGCGGGAGGAGGCCCAGCGACTGGTGGACGAGTTCTGGAACGAAGGCGACCGTCCGTGAGACTGTTTTCGGCGTCGCCAGGACCACGCCAGCCCTTACCGGCGCGGGAATCCGCGCCGGGTACGGAGGCAAGGGAGCTGGAGACCGACACGGCGGGGGCGGCCGACGATGCACGGCTGGTGCTGAAATCCGTTCCCGGTTCCCGATCGTCGATTCCGCGCTACGTCGGGCTGTCCCGCCATCGAGGACATCAGCGGCGATGGATGACCCGGTTGCTGGCTTGGTTACGTATCACGTAGGCCGGCGCGTCCCCGTGCGCCATCGTGGCGCCGCCCGGACGGGTGACCTCGCATGACGTTTGGTTCCGTCCAACGAAGCACGCCCGCGGAAGCCCCAATGGGCATCCGCGGGCGTGATCCGTTGTGAGGCCGGTCGCGCTAGCGCAGCGACATGGTCCGCCGAGTGCGACCCTCGAGGGAGGTGACCGCCTCGTCGATCGCACGGCGCAGCAGCCACGCCTTCTCCTCGGCGTCGCGCTCGCGGTCGGCATCACGGAGGCCACGCTCGAGTGCGTCGCGCGCACCAGCGGGCAGTTCGGTGCCGAGCGCCAGGACGCCGCGGGCCGCCACTTCATAGACCGCACTTGTCGCCGCCGGTTGACCGCCGTTATACAGCGGGACGCCGCGCCGGATGGCGAGGTCGAGCAGGTCGCGCGCGCGCTCGGTGCTGCGCGACGACGTGCGCATCGGCTCACTCGTGCTGGAACCGGTGCTGGGCATGAGGACCTGATCAATGACATGGATGACGCCGTTGGAGGCGTTGACGTCGGGCTTCACGACCGTTGCCCCGTTGATGCGGAGCTGGTTGCCGTCGGCACGGATGCGAATCGCGCGTCCCTCGACCGTGGTGGCCGTGGTGAGCGTGCGGGCGGTGGTAGACGAGACGGAGCCCGACACCACATGGTACAGCAGGAGCGCCTTCAACTGGTCGCGGTTCTCGGGCCGCAGCAGCGACTCAACCGTGCCCGCCGGCAGGCGGCGGAACGCTTCGTCGGTCGGGGCGAAGACGGTGAACGGGCCACGGCTCTTGAGCGTGCTCGTGAGCTCCGCGGCGTCGACCGCAGCGAGCAGCGTGGCGAACTGACCGGCCGACCGCGCCGTGCGGATGATGTCCTGCGGATGCTGCGCCTGAAGTGGAGCGACGAGCAGGGACGTCACGAGCGGGAGGGCAGCGAACAGTGTGCGCATGGGACACCTCGGGAAGAGTTGGGTGCTGCGAATCAGTGACACCATCGAGTTCGCGAGCGACCGGGTGTTGGATGCAGCGCATCCAGATCCCGATTTCTGACGAACTTCAGTGGTGAGCACTGTAGCGCGCACCCTTCCATGCTCAGCTTTCACTCCCCTCCATTCCTTTCCGCATCACCACCATCTCCGCCGGTATGGTCAGTTTTCCCGTGTCAGGGAACGGCTTCCGCTCCACGTCGACGAAGCCGAACTTGGCGTAGAACGGCGGCAGCTCTGTCCGCAGGTCGACGACCTCGAGTTGCAACGCCGGCAGGTGCAGTGCGCGGCAGCGTTCCTCCATCGCCGCGATGAGCAGGCGAGCATGCCCCGCACCCTGCGCCGCGGGATCGACGGCGAGCAACCCGAACCAGCCATGCTCGCCGCGGGGCTCAAAGTGCACCGCCGCCACCAGCGGCCCCGATGCCGCCCCATCGATCACCAGAAACTCCGCCCCGGGCCGCTCGAAGCGCTCCCGCAATTCCGTTGGTGTGATGCGGTCGCCCGCAATGAAGAACGCCTCGACCTGATAGGCGAGGTTCACGACCCGAAGGACCTCGGGGAGGTCGGCGATGGTGGCTCGACGAACGGGAGATTTGGTGGGCATCCCCAACCCTAGCGCGGACCCCTGCGCTCCGAAAGGCGCCCCTGCGCCAACCGGGTGCCGAGGATCGACGTATCCCCTCCATCGGCACACTACATTTGTCGATCACCGTCCTCCATCTCAATCTGTCCCACGATCCGGAGCCAGCGCATGGTCTCGTCGCGCATCACCCTCGTCGGTCTCGCTCTGGCGGCGCTACTCGTCGCCTGTCACCAGACCCCCAGCACCACCCCGACCGCTGGCACCGGGACCGCCGCCGCGCCGACGGCCCCGACGGCCGTCCGTCCAGCCGCCCCCGCCCCTGGTCAGCCCGGCCAGCCGGGCGCGGGTGGTGGCCGCGGCGGTCCGCGCCTCGCCCCCGATTCGCTCATCACGCTCCGCGCCGGCGTTCTGAAGACGGTCGCGGCGACGATCGCCGGTCGCGAGAATGAACCGGCCGAGGTCGTCTTCAAGAACATCCAGGTGCTGAAGGGGAAGACCGCGAGCGAGTTGCTGGCAATGATGGAGAGCTATTCCAACGCGCTGACCGCCCAGTGTACCACCTGCCACGTCGCCGGGAGCTGGGCCGACGAGTCGCGCCAGAACAAGGGCCGCGCGCGGATCATGCAGACGATGACCAACGCCATCAACACCGAGCACATTCCGAAGCTGCAGATGTCAGGCGCGGCGCAGGTGACCTGCATGACCTGCCATCGTGGTGTCCGGACACCCAATCAGTCGATCGACGCAAATCTGCAGAAGCTCAACGAGGCGGCGAAAGCGGGCGGATGACCCTCCAGCCGCGGCCATCAGGCCGCGGCCACCGTTCACCGTTCACCCTTCACCGCTTGAACGGATCGGTGAATCGCGCATCCCCCGCGAACTGCGTGTCCGTCAACGTCTGCAGGAACGCCACCAGTGCAGCGCGGTCTGCGGCGTTGAGGTTGAGGCGGAGCGGTGTGCCGCCGGGCCCGCGGAGGCGCTGATCGAGCGCTGGTCCGGCCTGCACCCCGCTGTTGTAGTGCGCCACGACCTGGTCGAGCGTGCTGAAGCGGCCATCGTGCATGAAGCGCCCCGGGACGCCGACGTCCTTGAGCGACGGTGACTTGAAGATCCGCGTCTCGCCAGCATCGAGGCCGTTGCTCTGCGAGTTGCCCGTCAGCGCGAAGGTCGGCGCCACGTGACAGGCCGAGCACCCCGCCCCGCCCTGTGGCGGCGGCGTGAAGAAGAGTTGCCGCCCACGGTTCTCCTCGGCCGTGAAGGTCGGGATCGGCGTGTTGACGCCGCGATCGGGCAGCCCCGGGTTGAAGACCTGCGCGTAGCCCGCGTCCCACCGGCTCGACGACGAGATGATGCTGCGCACGTACTGCGCGATCGCCCGCTGCATCCGGTCCACCGTCACGGTGGAGTCGCCGTACACGAACGCGAAGAGTTCGCGATAGTAGGCCAGCCCCTGGAGCCGCGTCGTCACTGCGGTCAGGCCGCCATGGGTTGCATCGAAACCCATCTCGACGGCGTTCTGGATCGGCTCGATCGTCTGGGCCTCGAGCGTCGGCGCTCGGCGATCCCAGAAGAAATTCCCGGGGCCGTAGAAGCGTGCGTTCGCAAGCCGCATCGAATGCGCATCGGTGAGGCCGCCCTCGAAACCAACCGAAAACTGCGGCTCGTCGCTGAAGCCGCTCGCCTGCACGTGGCACGACGCGCACGCCTTGGTGGTGTTGATGCTGAGCTGGCGGTCGTAGAAGAGCACTCGGCCCAGCGTCGCGCCGGCATCGGTGATCGGCGCATTTCGGCCGTTGTCGGTGTTGCTCCCGATCAGGCCGGCATAGTGCGCCGGCAGCACCGGGGCGGCGTAATTGGCCAGCTGCGTCGGGTTGATCGTCAGCGCTGCCGTCACCCCGGCGAAGGAGACCGGCGTCGGGGCCGGCGGCGGCGTGACCACCACCACTGGCGACTCCGGGATGGTGGGGGTGCTGTCGCTGCCGCATCCCGCCACGACGACGAGGAGCAGGGACCAGCCGGAGGCGCGACGCGCCGCATGAGATGGTTGCATGTTCCGGTGACGGCACCACCGCAACGCCGTTAAGTGGCGTGCGGCATGATCGCCGACGACACGGTCCCAAGCGGAGGCTCCAACCCGCACTCGAGATCGTGTCGCCGGCGACCCTCCACCACTCGTCGGCAACATACAGCAACTGGCAGGAATGTAGCTTCGGTGTATATTCGGGTCAACCCCATCGACGATCGTTCTCAGTTCGCCGTTCGCCGTTCGCCGTTCGCGAGGTCCCCATGTCCTACTGCACCATCGCCCCCGGCCACCCCGTCCACGGCGCGTACCACGATACGGAGTACGGCTTCCCGCTCCGCGACGACGCCGGGCTCTTCGAGCGGCTCGTCCTCGAGATCAATCAGGCCGGCCTCTCGTGGGAGACGATCCTGAAGAAGCGCGAGGGCTTCCGCCGCGCGTACGACGGCTTCGATCCCCATCTCGTCGCCGCCTACGGCGAGGCCGACCGCGCGCGACTCCTCGCCGACGCCAGCATTATCCGCAATCGGCTCAAGGTGGACGCCGCCATCCACAACGCACAGCGCGTGGTGGCGCTGATCGTCGAGTACGGCTCC
>JBBQJU010000177.1:0-5619 GCA_038326215.1 Gemmatimonadales bacterium
TCCTCGCCGAGTTGGCGGAGGCCGGTGTCGAGGTGCTTGCGGCGGAGGGGATCGGCGATCACCACGCGCGCGAAGTGCTGCGGGGCGAACCGCGGAATCCCGCTGAAGGCGACGTCGCCCTTGAGCGAGATGGAGTCGGAGACGCGAAGATTGCCGCGGTCCAGAATGCCGATCACGTCCCCCGGATAGGCCTCCTCGATCTCCACCCGCTCGCGCGCGAGGAACTGCTGCGGCTGCGCCAGCCGGAGCGTCTTCTTGGTGCGCGCCAGCGTGACCGTCATCCCGGCCTCGAAGTGGCCCGAGCAGACCCGCACGAAGGCGATCCGATCGCGGTGCTTCGGATCCATGTTCGCCTGGATCTTGAAGACGAAGCCGGTGAACTCCGGATCGGTCGGTTGGACCTCGCCGCCGCCCTCGATGGGGCGTGGTAGTGGACCCGGTGCCACCGCCAGGAAGTCATGCAGGAACGGCTCGACCCCGAAGTTGGTGAGCGCAGAGCCGAAGAACATCGGCGACAGCGTCCCGTTGCGGATGGCCTCCTCGTCCCACGGATGGCCCGCGGCCTCGAGCAGGTCGAGTTCGTTCTGCAGCGTGACGACGGCGTCACTGCCGATCGCATCGGCCAGGGTGCCATCGCCGAGCGGAATGCGCCGCGTCTCGACCAGCGACGCGCCGTGGTCGCCGCCGCGATCGAAGAGGAGCACTTCACCCCGGCGCCGGTCGGCAACGCCGACGAACCCGCTGCCGGTGGTCACGGGCCAGGTCACCGGATGGATGTCGAGCCCGAGGTCAGTCTCCACGTCGCCGATCAGTTGCAGCGGGTCGCCCCCGGGGCGATCGCACTTGTTGACGAAGGAGAAGATCGGCATCCGACGCATCTTGCAGACGTCGAAGAGCTGTCGGGTCCGTTCCTCGACACCACGCCGGTTGTCGAGCAGCATCACCGCCGAGTCGGCCGCGACCAGCGTGCGGTAGGTGTCTTCGGAGAAGTCGGCGTGGCCCGGGGTATCGAGGAGGTTCACCTGATAGCCGAGGTACTCGAACTGCATCACGCTCGAGGTGACCGAGATGCCGCGCTGCTGTTCGAGCGCCATCCAGTCCGACGTGGCGTGCCGCGCCGCCCGGCGTGCCTTGACCGACCCCGCGAGGTGGATCGCGCCGCCATAGAGGAGGAGCTTCTCCGTCAGCGTCGTCTTGCCGGCGTCGGGGTGCGAAATGATTGCGAAGGTGCGTCGGCGGGCGATCAGTGCCGCCAACGCCTCGGGGGTCAGGTCAGCCATAGGGGGGCAAAGATACCATCCCCACCGTTCCGTCCGGGCGGCCCCGGGGCTAGACTCCGGCGATGTCCCACCCCGACGATGACGGCCTGACGCCGCGCCACTGGATTGCCCTGACCGCCCTCGTCTCCGGGGTGGTCGCCACCTACCTGCATCTCTGGAAGCTCGGACTCGCTGGCCAACTCGCCTGCACCGCCAACCATGGCTGCGAGATCGCCCAGTTTTCCCCCTACGGCTACGTCTTCGGGGTCGACGTCGCCCTGATCGGGGCCGTTGGCTACACCATGATCTTCATCACCGCGATGATCGGGGTACAGCCGCGTTGGATCCGTGACCCCCGCACCACCACGCTGCTGGCGATGATGGTCTACCCGGCCCTCCTCTTCACCCTGCGCCTCAAGTACGGCGAGTTCATCGTCCTGAAGACCTTCTGCCCCTGGTGCGCGGTCTCGGCGGTGACGATCACCTTACACAGTGTGTTGGTGTGGCTGGATTGGAAGCGAACGGCGACCAGCGAACCGCGAACCGCGGAAGGCTGAGCGATCAAGCGCGGCACCGCCGTTCGCTGCTCGCCGTTCGCTGCTCGCCGTTCGCTGTTCGCCGCTACCGCCCCACCTCATCCAACCGCCCCACCTCCCGCAGCTTCGGCGCCCAGCGCCACGTCCCGCCCACCACCGCCAAGGTGACGCCGCCACCGAGCAGCACCGCGGGGACCGCACCGATCAATCGTGCCGCGAGGCCCGACTCGAAGGAGCCGATCTCGTTGCTGGAGCCGACGAAGATCTGATTGACGCTGGTGACGCGCCCCATCAGGTGATCGGGGACGAGCAACTGCAGCAGCGTCGAGCGGACCACCACGGACACCATGTCGGCGGCACCGGTCAGCACCAAGCAGAGCGTCGAGAGCCAGAGCGTGCGGGCCAGCCCGAAGGCGATGGTGAAGAGCCCGAACCAGGCCACGGCAAAGAGCAGGGCGCGCCCGGCGCGCGGCATCGGCGGCCGCCACGCCAGCACCAGCGACATCACCACCGCCCCGACCGCCGGCGCGGCGCGGAGGATGCCGAGTCCCCACGCGCCAGCGTGGAGGATGTCGGCTGCGAAGATCGGCAGCAGCGCCACCGCCCCGCCGAACAGGACCGAGAAGAGGTCGAGGGTCATCGCGCCGAGCAACACCTGTTGCCCGCGCAGGAAGCGAATCCCGGCGGCCAGCGACTCGCGGATGGGCTCGGCCACCGCCGCCACTGCCGGTGTCCCGCGGAATTGAATCGTCGTCAGCGCGATCAGCGCGATCACGATGAGCCCGGCATCGACGAGATAGCTTCCCTGTGCCCCAAGCCAGACGTTCAGCAGACCACCGAGTGCCGGGCCGATGACCGCACCGAGCTGCCACGTCGTGCTGCGCCAGGTGACGGCGTTCGCCTGCACCTCGCGGGATACCATCGCCGCCGCGAGCGCCGTGCGCGCTGGCTGCAGGAACGCCCGCGCGATCCCACTGACGGCGATGACGAGATACGCGCCCAGCACGCGATGCTGCGCCGCCGCGCCGGTCAGCCCCGCCAGCACGGCGAGCGAGAGCGAACAGCAGAGCAACGTCACGGTGGCGAGCAGCGCGAGCTTGCGTCGATCCATCCGATCGGCCACATGCCCCGCAAACAGCGCGGTGGCGATGTTGGGAAGCGCCTCGGCCAGCCCGATCAGGCCGAGCGCGAGAGGATCGTGGGTGTCGAGGTACATCTGCCACGCGACAACGACGCCCTGGATCTGAATCCCGAGCGTCGTCGTGAAGTGGGCCGTCAGGAAACGGCGAAAGTCCGGCAGCCGGAGGGCGGCCCAGGGATCGTGCATTCGGGAAGATAGTCGCCGGGACTTACGACTTCTTCTTGGGCATCGCCAACTCCAACACGTTCGCCCCGATCGCCACGGTCGCCTCGACCGGTATCGCCACCAGGAACTCCCGGCCACCGCTCGTCAGCACCGGATAGCGTCGGGCGTACTCGTTGAGTGCCGGGAGGAAGAGGAATTCCGGCAGGGGGATGTCGCGGACGAGCAGGCGCTCAAGCCGGAAGCGCATCACGCCATTGTCACGCTGCGGCATCGAGAGCTCGGCCATGAACGATGACGTCGAGTCGACGAAGGAGAAGATCGGCCCGAGCTCGGCGCGCGCCGAGGGCGGGAAGTCCATCAACCGGCCGCGAATCCGGATCCGGGCGCTGTCGGACGTCACAAGGAAGGCGAGGGAATCGGGAAACGGCGGGACGCCGAGCCGGGCCAGCAGGTAGGCGGTGAAGTCACCGACGTCGACTCGGCCAGCACGGCTTCGCTTGTCAACGAAGACGGAGTCGACCGTCGCCGAGGCTCGCGTCACTCCCGGCGTCGTGATGCGGGAGCCGTTGGGGGTGATGTTGTCCTGTGCGGCGATGGGCGCGGCGACCAGCAGGACGAGGAGCGGGAGCATCGACAGACGCACGGGCAGCGACTCCGGATCAGGGGAAGGGGTGGACGTCACGGTCGGGAGACCCTGCACACGTGGGCGCCGCGACTCGACTAGAATCTGTCAGCGTCGCCGTCGAGGCGCCGTCTCACCCCAGGCCGGAGCGCGTCCGATGCGTCGTCCCTTCCTTGCCACCCTGCTGCTGCTGGGCGTCGCGTTGCCTGCCCGCGCCGACCACGCCGATCTCTTCTGGGGACAGCTCGGGCACCGGATCATTGCCCGCGTCGCCGCGGCGCGCCTGAGTCCCGAGGCACGCCTCGCGGTGCGCGACCTCATCCCGGGCGAGACCCTCGCGTCGGTGGCCTCCTGGGCGGACAGCATTCGCTCCTCGCGCCCCGAGACCGGTTCCTGGCACTACGTCAACATCCCGATCTGGGACTCGGTCTACCGGCCGAAGACGGTGTGCCCAAAGGATGCCTGCGTCATTGCCATGCTGGAGCAGGAGCTCGCCATCCTGCGTGACCGCTCGCGGCCGCGTGCCGAACGGGCCGAGGCGCTCAAGTGGGTGGTGCACCTGATGGGCGACATGCACCAGCCGCTCCATGTCGGCGACCGCGGCGATCGCGGTGGCAACGACGTGAAGCTCACCTGGGCCGGGAAGCCCTGGACGTTGCACTCGCTCTGGGACACCGGCCTGCTGGTGGCGACCGGCGTCCCCGAGGAGCGATATGTGGTCGAGATCGGCCGCACCATTGCCCAGCGCGGCGACCTCGCCACGCTCACGCGCGGGTCGATCGTCGATTGGGCGATGGAATCCCACGACGTGGCGCGCGATGTGGCGTATCCGTTCCTACCGACCTCGCTCGACGTCGACCCGAGCTACCTCGCCAAAGTGCGGGTGATCCTGCAGGATCGGGTGCTCCGCGCGAGCGTCCGATTGGCGACGGTGCTCAACGAGGCGCTGGCCAAGGGGTAGCCCTTCCCGGTCAAGCGCCCGTCGGCTGGCGGTCTTGCCTCCCCCACGAGCGGGGGGTAGCGTACTCGCGGTTCGCGGCTCCCTGCTCACCCCTCCCCGAGGTCGCCTCTGCACATCATCGGCTTGCTCGGATTCGTGGCGGTCGGCCTCGCCTTGGGGCTCCTCGGGGGCGGCGGATCGATCCTCGCGGTGCCAGTCCTGGTCCACCTCCTCGGCATCGCCCCGGGTGTCGCGGTGCCGATGTCGCTCCCGGTGGTCGGCATCACCGCCGCCGTCGGGGCCTTCACCCGCTGGCGCGCCGGGCAGCTCCAGCTGCGGACGGTGGCGGGGTTCGCGGCGGTCGCGATGACCACGTCCTTCCTCGCGGCCCGGCTCGGCACCCGCATCGCCGACACCCCGCGGATGATCCTCTTCGCCGCGACGATGCTCGCCGCGGCGACGGCGATGTGGCAGCGCGCCAACCGGATGGGGAGCGCGCCCCAGCCGACCGCCAAGACGGAAAGTGCCTCGCTCCCGAAGATCGTGGCCGCCGCCGCGGCTGTCGGGGTCCTCACCGGCCTGGTCGGCGTGGGGGGTGGTTTCCTGATTGTCCCCGCGCTGAGCGGCGTCCTGGGCCTCCCGATGGCGGCGGCGACCGCGACGTCGCTGGCGGTGATCGCCCTCAACACCGCCTCGGCCGGCGCTGGGTGGATCGGCCGCGTCTCGCTCGACCTGCCGCTCACGCTGCAGGTGACAGCCGCCGCGCTCGTCGGGATGGTGATCGGGACGCGGCTCGCGCCGCAGATCACCGCTCGCACCCTGACCCGGGCCTTCGCCATACTTCTCATGCTGCTCGCGACCTTCCTGCTCGCGAGCGAACTGCGCCGCTGAACGCGCCCCGACCGGAGTCTGCAGATGCTCGTCCGCCGTTTCTATGATGACCGTCTTGCCCAAGC
>JBBQJU010000178.1:0-5610 GCA_038326215.1 Gemmatimonadales bacterium
GGCGGCATGGGGATCGTCCATCTCGTCGCCCGCGACGACCTCGGGACCGAAGCCGCCCTGAAGATCCTCCGCGACGCCTGGCTCTCCCCCGCCCGCCGGGAGCGCTTCCGGCGGGAACAGCGCACCCTGGCACGGCTTGTCCACCCAGGGATTGCGCAGCTTCACGATGCCGGGACGCTCGACGACGGAACACCGTGGTTCGTGATGGAATACATCGAGGGCGAGCATCTCACCGACTATTGCGATCGCCGGCAGCTGTCCATCACGGCGTGCCTGCGGCTCCTGCGTGCCGCGTGCGACGCAGTGCAGTTCGCCCACGCGCACGCGGTGATCCATCGTGACTTGAAGCCATCCAATATTCTCGTCGGTGCGAATGAGCGGGTGGCCCTACTCGACTTCGGCATCGCCAAGCACCTCGAGGACACCGACGACCCGATGCAGACCCAGACGGGCGCCGGGCTCCTGACGCCTGCCTACGCCGCCCCGGAACAACTTGCCCAGGGCATCGTCAGCGCACAGACCGATGTCCACGCGCTCGGCGTGATCCTGTACGAGCTGCTGGCCGGCCAGCGACCCTTCGAGGGCCCGGACGCGGTGACCCGCCGATTGACCGAATCCCCCGCCCGGCCGTCCCTCGCCGCGTCGCGCCACGGCCGCAAAACAGGGAGCGACGCCACCTGGCGGGACCTCGACATCCTGACCCTCACCGCCATCCAACGTGACCCGGCGTTGCGCTATGCCACTGTCGAGGCCTTCGCCCGGGATATCGATCACTTTCTCGCCGGGGAGCCCCTCGAGGCACATCCCGCACGCTGGCGCTATCGAATGGGGAAGCTGCTCCGGCGACGCTGGCGGGAAGCGACGGCTGCCACGGCCGTCGCGCTCGCGGCCGTCGGCCTGGTGACCTTCTACACCCTGCGCCTTGCGGATGCACGCGATGCCGCGCAGCTCGAAGCGCGCCGGGCAGAACGGATCCAGCGCTTCACGATGGGTCTCTTCTCCGGCGGCGGCGACGAGGCCGGCCCCGCCGAGTCACTCTCGGTTCGCTCGCTCCTCGAGCGCGGCGAGCAGGAAGCCGCCGTGCTGGATCGTGATCCCGAAGGTCAGGCCGAGCTCTATGCCACCCTCGGCACCATCCAGCAGCATCTTGGTGACTACGACCGCGCCGATTCGCTGCTCAGCCGCGCCCTGGCCCGACAACGGGCGTTGCACGGCCCACGGCATCGTGACGTGGCCGCGGGATTGGTCGCGCTCGGCTTGTTGCGCGTCGAGCAGGCGCAATTGGCACCAGCCGAATCGCTGGTGCGCGCGGGACTCGCGATGGCGCGCTTGACCTACCCCGCCAATGACCCCGCCATCATCGAAGCGATGGCGGCCCTGGGTGCGGTGTTGCAGGAGCGCGGTGCGTACCCCGCCGCACGGGCGATTCAAGACTCGGTCCTCACCGCGCGCCGCAACGCCGACCCGCTGCTCCGTGCGACCGCCATGGTCCACCTCGCCGCGACCCATTTCTACGCCGGGGACTACCCACTCGCCGATTCGTTGCACCGCGCGGCACTCCCGCTGCTCCTCGCGGCGCGGGGCCCGCGCCACCCCTCGGTTGCCGAGATCCACACCAACCTCGGCGCGAGTGCGTTCCAGCGCGGTGACTACGCCCTCTCGGAGCGAGAACACCGTGAGGCGCTGGAGATCATCCGTGCGTGGTACGGCACCGACAACCCCACGACGGCGTCAGCGATCACCCAGGTGGGGCGTGCGGTGAGCCGCCTCGATCGCCCCGACGAAGCGCGTGCCTTGCTCACGGAAGCGCTCGAGATCCAGATCCGCACCGCGGGTCCGAACCATCCGCGGGTCGCATCGGCCCTGAACGAACTCGCTTCGCTCGACCTCGCGTCCACGCACTATGACGCCGCCGAGGCCTCGTTCGGGAGAGTGCGGGCGATTTACCAGCGGGTGCACGGGCCGGACGACTGGCGCACCGGGATTGCCATCTCGAATCTTGGGGCGGTGGCCAACGCGCGTGAGGACTACCGCGCGGCCGAAGCGCAGTTCCGCGACGCGAAGCGGATCTTCACCACGTCGCAGGGGGCCACGCACGTCAACACGGCGATCGCCCGACTCAAGCTGGGGCGCTCCTTGCTTCGGCAGAAGCGATTTGCGGAAGCGCTCGAGGAGACGAAGGGCGGATTTGACATCCTGGTGACCCAGGCGGAGCCATCGGTGTCGTACTTGAAGGCAGCGCGGACGGATATGGTGGCGGAGCTGACGGCGTTGGGGCGGAAGGGAGAAGCAGCCAAGATTACGCCGTGAGTCCACCATCCGGTCCGATGACCTTGACCTCCGGGACCAACTCCACTCCCCACCGTTCCCGCACCCGTTCCCGTACCTGCTGCATCAACGCGATCACGTCGGCAGCGGTGCCATCGCCGGTGTTCACAAAGTAGTTGGCGTGCATCGGCGAAACCTCGACGCCGCCGACGCGCAGGCCCTTGAGACCGGTCGCATCGATGCACTGACCACTGGTGCGCGGGTTGCCCTCCGCCCAATCGGCAGGCAGGACCGGATTCTGAAAGACGGAACCGCAGCACGGCTGGTTGAATGGTGTGCCGTCGCGGCGCCACGTGTAGAGCTCCTCGATCTCGGTCTCGAGATGCGCAGGATCCTTGGACACGAGCGCACAGGTCGTCTCGAGTACCACCACATGGCCCAGGTGGCTACGCCGATACGAAAAACCCGCCTCCGCGGCGGGCACCACCCGGTCGTGCCCCGCGGCATCCAGCACCAGCACGGAGACAACGGTATCCTGCCATTCGGCGCCGTGACACCCGGCGTTCATGACAATGCCCCCGCCAACGCTGCCGGGCACGCCGACCATCGTGTGGATTCCGGCCCATCCGGCCGCGGCCGTGCGCTTGGCCGCGAGCGGCGCGGGCAGGCCCGCACCGAGGGTCCAGCGATCACCATCCTGCCGGAGTGCGTCGAGCCCCTTCCCCATCCGGATGACCAGCGCATCGAGGCCGGCATCGGGAAAGAGGAGGTTGGACCCGAGGCCAAGGGCAAACCAGGGCACACCAGCGTCCGTCGCCATCCGTACGGCGATGGCAACATCCTCGGCGTGGGCCGGCAGGAAGACCGTGGCCGGCCCACCGATGCGATAGGTGGACCAGCGCGACAGCGGCTCGTTCTCGCGCAGGCCGCCCTGCACCCGCGCGCGCAATGCGGCCGCGAAGCCGGAATCGCGCGCGGTGATCACGTCTGCATTGCCTCGCGCGCCATCTGGTGCCATTCCTGGAGCGAACGCACCTCGAGCGGGCGGCTCTTCATCGCGATGATTGCGTCGCACGCTGCCGAGGCCGCCGAGAGCGTGGTGGTGTACGGCACATGATGTTGCAGCGCCGCGCGCCGCATGGAATGGTCGTCCATCTGGGTGAGCTTGCCGAGGGGCGTGTTCACCAGCAGCTGGATCTCGCCGGAGACCATCAGATCGATGGCGTTGGGGCGGCCTTCGTAGACCTTCAGCACTCGCTCCGCGGGGACGCCGCGGGCGCGGAGATACTTTGCCGTGCCAGTCGTCGCGAGGATGCGGAAGCCGAGCTCGTGGAAGCGGCGCGCAATCGGAACCACCGATCCCTTGTCGTGATCGTTCACCGTGACGAAGACGGTGCCGCTCAGCGGCAGTGCGCCATCGGCCGAGGCCTGCGCCTTGGCGAACGCCATCCCGAAGGAGTCGGCGATCCCCATCACTTCACCGGTCGACTTCATTTCTGGCCCGAGGCGAACGTCGACGCCGGCAAACTTGGTGAACGGGAAGACCGCTTCCTTGACGGCCACGTATGGCTGCAGCGGGTCGTCACGGAGCCCGAGGTCCGCGAGTTTCTTGCCGACCATCACCGCCGCCGCCAAGGAGGCCAACGGCACGCCAGTGGTCTTCGAGACGAACGGAATGGTGCGCGAGGCGCGCGGGTTGACCTCGATCACGTAGACCACGCCGGCTTTGACGGCGTATTGCACGTTGATTAATCCGACGACGCCGAGCGCGAGCGCGAAGGCACGCGTGTGGGCGCGCATCTGCTCGACCTGCTCCTCGGTGATCAGGTACGGCGGCATCACACAGGCCGAGTCGCCGGAATGGATCCCGGCCTCCTCGATGTGCTGCATCACGCCGCCGATGATCACGGACTCGCCGTCGCAGATCGCGTCGACGTCGGCCTCGAAGGCGTCCTCGAGGAAGGAGTCGATCAGCACTGGATGTCCAGGCGCCACCGCGGCTGCTTCATCGAAGAAGCCGCGGAGCTCCGGGGCGTCGTAGACGATCCGCATGGCGCGGCCACCAAGGACATAGCTCGGGCGCACCAGGACCGGGTAGCCGATCCGTTCGGCCACCTCGAGCGCAGCGTCGATCGTGCGCGCCGTGCCGGCGGGTGGCTGGCGGACCCCGAGGGTGTTGACCAGCGCCTCGAAGCGCTGCCGGTCTTCGGCGGCGTCGATGGCATCGGGGGAGGTGCCGAGGATCGGCACACCGGCCGCTTCAAGTCCCTTCGCCAACTTGAGCGGCGTCTGACCGCCGAGCTGCACGACCACGCCAAGCGGCTTTTCCAGATGGACGATCTCGAGCACATCCTCGAGCGTCAGCGGCTCGAAGTAGAGCGCATCGGAGATGTCGAAGTCGGTGGAGACCGTCTCGGGATTCGAGTTGACCATGACCGTGCGAAATCCGAGGTCGCGGAAGCCGAGCGTGGCCCGGACGCAGCAGTAGTCGAATTCGACGCCCTGGCCGATGCGGTTCGGCCCGGAGCCGAGGATGATCACCGTCTGCCGCGTCTCGTCGGGGGAGGGCCCGCCCTCGTTCTCCTCGTCCCAGCAGGAGTAGAGATACGGCGTGCTCGACGGGAACTCGCCGGCACAGGTGTCGACCGTCTTGTAGACCGGGCGCAGCCCGAGCCGATGCCGCGTGGTGCGGATGTCGGCCTCGGCGAGCGACTTCAGGTCGGCCAACTGCCAATCGGAGAAGCCATCGCGCTTCATGCGGAGGATCATCGCGCGGTCGGCCTCGTCATTGGCGCCGTACGGATGCCCGATCCACTCCTCCTCCATCGCCACCAGCTCGGCAAGCTGATGGAGGAACCATGGGTCGATCCCCGAGGCCTCGTGGAGATCCTCGACCGACACCTTGGCGATCATCGCGCGCTTGACCTGGAAGAGCCGCTCAGGCGTCGGACGGCGGATCGCGGCGAGGAGGGTCTCGCGGTCAATGGCATCGAGGCGGTCGTCGACCGGACCCGCGCCAATCACCCAGCCCGCACGCCCCGTCTCGAGTCCACGGAAGCCCTTCTGCAGCGCTTCCTTGAAGGTGCGGCCGATCGCCATCGCTTCGCCAACCGACTTCATCTGCGTGGTGAGCGTCGGCTCTGCTGACGGGAACTTCTCGAAGGCGAAGCGCGGAATCTTCACGACGACATAGTCGAGCACCGGCTCGAAGGAGGCCGGCGTGACCTTGGTGATGTCGTTCGGCAGTTCGTCGAGCGTGTAGCCGACCGCCAGCTTCGCCGCGATCCGGGCGATCGGGAAGCCGGTGGCCTTCGAGGCGAGCGCCGACGAGCGCGAGACCCG
>JBBQJU010000179.1:0-5569 GCA_038326215.1 Gemmatimonadales bacterium
GCTGGAAGCGCTGCGGGCACTTCGCCCCGACCTGCAACTGCTCTACACCCATTTCTCCCCATCCGCCGAGCGCTTTGCCGCCTCGCTGGCCGTGGATGGCACCAGCTACCTCCCCTACGATCGGGTCACCGACGTCGCGGCCGCGCTCGACGCCGTCCGCCCCTCCCTGTTGGTATTCACCAAGCTCGATCTCTGGCCCGAGCTGGCGACGCAGGCCGCCGCGCGCGGCGTGCGCGTGGCGATGGTGGCCGCGACGGTGTCACCGGTGAGCAGCCGACTGCGGTGGCCAGCGCTCGAGGCCACCCGGAGTGGCTATCAGCTGCTCGATGTGGTGGGAGCGATCACTGCGGCCGACGGGGCGCGCATGGCCCTGCTCGGCGCGCAGGCAGAGCGCATCGTGGTCACCGGCGATCCGAGAATCGATTCGGTGCTCAGCGTGGTGGCCGCGGTCGACCCGAACGACCCGCTGCTCGCCCTCGCCGATCCGTCGGTGACGCTGGTTGCCGGCAGCACCTGGCCGGCGGACGAGTCGGTCCTGTTGCCCGCCTTTGCCCAACTGCGCACTCGGCATCCTGACGCCCGGCTCATCCTGGTCCCGCACGAGCCAACGCCGGCCCACCTCGATCGGATCGATGGCGATGCCGCGCGCCTGGGATTGCCTGCACCGGTCCGGCTGAGCCAGCTCGTGCCCGGCACCACCCCGGCCATCCTCCTGGGGGATCGCGTCGGCCTCCTCGCCCGGCTCTATGCCAACGGACGGATGGCCTACGTCGGCGGGGGGTTCGGCAGTGCTGGTATTCACTCGGTGCTTGAGCCCGCAGCGTGGAGACGGACCATCGTGATCGGCCCGGCGGACCGCGGGGCGCGCGATGTCGAGCTGTTGCGGGCGGGCGGGCGAATCGACGTGTTGCCGCGGGACTCCGCGATCGACGCGTTGCTGCTGCGGTGGGAGCAGATGCTCACCGACCCCGACGCGACCATCGTCGAGGGACAACGCAATCGCGCCGCGCTCGAGGGAGAGCGCGGCGCGGCAGAACGAAGTGCGGAACTCCTGCGCTCCCTCCTCCCCTGACCTCAGGGAGCGAAGCCGATTCCGAAGCTGAGGATCGCCGGGTGGCTGCTGTAGACAAAGGTGCGATCGTACGCCGCACGGAATGAGAGCCCATTCAACATTGCGAGGTCGATGCCGCCGGCGATCGCGAAGCGGTTGTCGCCGCCGGCATTCGTCGTCGTGATGCGCTCGACGCGTGGCGCGATCCACGGCTTGATCGAGAGCGCCGGAATCGGGATCGTCGCCGACAGCCCCAGCGACACGGGGATGCGGCGCACGGTCTCTGTCCCGTACTTCCACTGCCCCACCCCGCCCATCACCGTCACGCGGATCGGCACTAGCGGCCCGCCGAGGATGTTGAGCGACGCCGATACCGCCTGCGAGTAGCCGGACGGCCCGATATCCGGCTCGGTGCGCGAGACGGCACCACTGATGCCCACGAAGCCGAGGCCGACCGCGGCCGAAACCCCGACCGTGGTGCCCTTGTCGGCATTCTGATTCGCGAAGCCGACATCGGCTGCGAGCCCGATGCCGGTCGGGATACCATTATTGACGACCGGGAGGCCGCGGACCTGCGCCGCAACAGGGGCGGCGAGCAGCGTGATCAGGATCGCGGCAGTGACAGTGGACTGCATCGGACGACTCCGCGAAAACAGGAGGGAGGAGATCAGCGCACCCAGGCGACGGTGAAGGCGATCCCGTCCCGGTCACCGAGCGCCGCCGAGAAGCGGACGTCGAGGCGATTGTTGAGTTTGGCGTCGAGGCCGAAGCCGATCGAGAAATCGGTCCCGCTGCCATCGCCGAACTTCGGCATGAGCACCGGATGGATGTACGGCACCAGCGACGCCGAGGAGCCTTCGATCAGGACGCGACGTCCCATCGTGAAGCCGATGGGCAGGTAGCCCACAGTGTAGCCGTCACCCGAGGCAAGGCCGACGCCGAGCGTGAAGGAACCGTCGAGCGGGAACGATTCGTTGTGGTCGAGCACCCGCGCGCGCAGATCGGACCCGAGCAGCAGGGCACTGTTACTGCCATGTCCGCCGTCGGCCAGACCACCGCGAAAGCCGATGTCGACGGTGCGGTTGAAGGCGGTGCGGTACGACCCCTCGAGCGCGAAGCCGTTGCCCGGGTCCGACAGCGAGAGTCCGATTTCGTTCTGGCCGAAGGCACGATAGGGCGCCGCATAGACCGGCGTGCCGGTCGACTGGGCTGAAAGCACAGACGGCGCCGCAAGCGGCGCCGAAGCAAGCGTGGCAAGGACCAGCATGGCGGTGTTACGCATCAGCATCTCCTGAGATCTGTTCCGCGAGAATGCGGACCGTGTTAGAGACGACCTGCAGGAACCCGCCTTGCACATGGAACGTCCTGGCCCCGGCCGCGGTGCGGATGCGGAGGGGCCCGGTCCCGAGCACGGTCATCAACGGGGCGTGATTCGGCAGGATGCCGATCTCGCCGTCGTAGGCCGTGGCGCTGACCGCCTCGGCCTGTCCGTCGAAGACCGCGCGTTCGGGCGAGATGACGGTGACCCGCATCAGCCCTGCAGCTCCTTGGCCTTGGCGATCACGTCGTCAATGCCGCCCTGCATGTAGAACGCCTGCTCGGGGAGATGGTCGAACTCGCCGGAAAGGACGCGCTCGAACGAGGCGACCGTCTCCTCCAGCTTGACGTACTTGCCCGGGAGGCCGGTGAACTGCTCGGCGACGGCGAACGGCTGCGAGAGGAAGCGCTGGAGCCGGCGCGCGCGGCCGACGATCAACTTGTCCTCTTCCGAGAGCTCGTCCATGCCGAGAATCGCGATGATGTCCTGAAGCGCCTTGTAGCGCTGCAGGGTGCGCTGCAGGCCGATCGCGACGTTGTAGTGGCGCTCGCCGATGAACTGCGGCGCCAAGATGCGCGAGGTCGAGTCGAGCGGGTCAACGGCCGGATAGATGCCGAGCTCGGAGATGGCGCGCGAGAGCACGACCGTCGCATCGAGGTGGGCGAACGCCGTGGCCGGCGCCGGGTCCGTGAGGTCGTCAGCCGGCACGTAGATGGCCTGCACCGAGGTGATCGAGCCATTGCGGGTCGAGGTGATCCGCTCCTGCAGGTCGCCCATCTCCGTCGCCAGCGTCGGCTGATAGCCCGCGGCGCTCGGCATCCGGCCGAGGAGTGCCGACACCTCGGCACCGGCCTGCGTGAAGCGGAAGATGTTGTCGACGAAGAGCAGCACGTCCTGGCCTTCGACGTCGCGGAAGTACTCGGCAATCGTGAGGCCCGAGAGCCCGACGCGGAGACGCGCGCCCGGCGGCTCGTTCATCTGGCCGTACATCAGCGCGACCGAGCCGAGAATGCCGGCTTCCTTGAACTCGAGGTAGAGGTCGTTCCCTTCGCGGGTCCGCTCACCGACGCCACAGAAGACCGACTTGCCGCCGTGTCCCTTCTGGACGTTGTTGATCAGCTCCTGAATGACGACCGTCTTGCCGACGCCGGCGCCGCCGAAGAGACCGATCTTGCCGCCCTTCACGAACGGCGCGATCAGGTCGATGACCTTGATGCCGGTCTCGAGAATTTCCGTCTTCGGCTCCAGCGCCGTGAAGGCCGGCGACGGGCGGTGAATCGCCCAGCGCTCGACCGAGGCGGGGATCGCCGGGCCACCGTCCACCGGCTCGCCGAGGACGTTGAGAATTCGCCCCAGGGCGGCGTCGCCGATCGGCACCGTCACGGCCGAACCGGTGTCCACGGCGATCATGCCGCGCGTCACCCCGTCGGTCGAACTCATCGCGACGGCGCGCACCTGATTGCGACCGATGTGCTGCTGCACTTCGGCCGTCAGCCGCACCGGCACCGGCCCGCTCGAATCCTCGACGGTCAGCGCGTTGTAGATCTCCGGCAGCTGCTCCGGCGGAAATTCGATGTCGAGCACCGGTCCGATGATCTGGACGATGGTGCCGGTGGTCGGCGTGGTGGCGGGTGCGGTCATTGGTCACAGCTTCCAGCGTTGAATGTTGTCAGCGAACGGCGACCAGCGAGCGGCGAGCAGCGGGCGACGGGAGCACTTCACCGTTCGCGGTTCGCCGATCGCCGTTCGCCTCTTTACAGGGCCGCTGCTCCACCCACGAGTTCGGCGATTTCCTGCGTGATCTGCGCCTGACGCTGGCGGTTGTACGTCCGCTTCAGCGCGTCGATGAGGTCGCCAGCGTTGTCGGTGGCGTTCTTCATCGCGGTCCGGCGCGCGGCGTGCTCGGCCGCGACGGTCTCGACGAGGCCGCGGTACATCATGTTCCGGACGTAGAGCGGGAGGACCTGCTCCAGCAGCGTCACCGGATCGGGCGCGAGGATGTAGTCCGGCCGCACGCCCGTTGTCTGCTGTTCCGGCGGCGTCACTGGCAGGATGCGCACCGTGCTCGGCGGCGAGTTCAGCACCGAGATGAAGCGGGACTGCACCAACTCGACCACGCCGATCGTGCCCTCGGCAAAGCCCGCCATCAGATCTTCGACCAGCGAGACGGCATGCTCCGCCGTCGGGCGGTCACCGATGTCGGGGCGCTCGCTCCGGAAGGCACGGCCGAGATACTTGAAGAAGCCGATCCCCTTCTTGCCGACACCGACGAGCTCGACCTGGTACCCCTCGGCCTCAAGGGCATCAATTCGGCGCCGTGCTTCCTTGATCAGGTTGGCGTTGAAGCCGCCCGCCAGACCGCGGTTCGAGGTGACGAGGATGAGCACCGCGCGCGACGGGCCGCCCTTCGCGGGCGCCATCGGGCTCCGGAGGAGCGGAAACTGCTCCGCCAACTCCGGGGTGACCAGATCGGCAATGACCTGACGGAGCGCCTCGGCGTACGGCCGGGCCGCCACGACGCGGTCCTGAGCGCGCTTCAGCTTGGACGTGGAGACGAGCTCCATCGTCCGCGTGATCTTCCGCGTGTTGGTGACGGAGCGAATCCGTCCCTTGAGCGCGCGATTGGTCGCCATCTCAGGCCGGCGCGAACATCGGGGTGAACGCGTCGATCGCCGCGCGGAGCTCGGTGGTGACCTCCTCGGTCAGCGCCTTCTTCTCGCGCACCAGCTGCAGTACCTGCGGCCGCGACACGCGCGCCCAGGCCAGGAAGTCCGCTTCCCACTTCCGGATCGACCGCACCTCGACCGCGTCGAGGAAGCCGTTGGTCACGGCGTAGAGCGCAACAATCTGCTCCTCGACCGGCACCGGGGCGTACTGCGGCTGCTTGAGGATCTCTACCATGCGGGCGCCGCGCGCCAGCTGACGCTGCGTGGCCGCGTCGAGGTCGGACCCGAACTGGGCAAACGCCTCGAGCTCACGGTACTGCGCCAGCGACAGACGAAGCGGACCAGCGACCTGCTTCATCGCCTTGATCTGCGCGTTGCCACCGACGCGGGAGACCGAGATGCCGACGTCGACGGCCGGACGGACGTTGGCGTAGAAGAGGTCGGTCTGCAGGAAGATCTGCCCGTCCGTGATCGAGATCACGTTGGTCGGGATGTAGGCCGAGACGTCGCCGGCCTGCGTCTCGATGATCGGCA
>JBBQJU010000180.1:0-5530 GCA_038326215.1 Gemmatimonadales bacterium
CCTCCCGCACTGGAGTCATCCGATGAAGCTCAGCCAACTCGTTGCCATTGTTGCCGTTACGGTCAGCCCACTGGGCGCGCAGCTGCCCCGCATCGCCGTGGCCCCCTTCGAGACCGAGGGGTCGGTCGGCATGTCGCGCGAGGACTTTGACGCGCTCGGACGGGCCCTGGGGGCCGTCCTGACGACTGAGATGGCTGATCGGCGAGGCGGCGCGGCCAGCGCCATTGGTGCGCCTGCGGGAGGCCGGGGCGGCCGCCTGGACCTGGCGGTGGCCAGGGATCGCGCCACGAAGGCAGGTGCCACCGTGCTGGTCGTTGGCACCCTGCTCGACCAGTACGGCGACATCAACATCGAGGCGCGGGTAATCGACGCGGCCACGGGGGCTGCGATGGGCGTCGTGCGCGGCGATGCGTCACTCGCGACCCGCGAGCAGCTCGGCGAGGCCGTGGCCGAGTTGGCGTTGCGGCTGTCGAAGGAAGTCGCAGTCGGTGGGGTCCCGGAGGCCCGGTGGCGGCGCACCTTGAGTTCAGCAGCGCTGGTGCAGTTCGGCCGCGGGCTGCGCTTCGAGGAGGCGGGCGACAAGACGCCGGCGGCAGCGGCCTATAAGGCTGCGCTGGCGGCCGCGCCGACCCTGACCGAGGCCAAGGCGGCCCTTACGCGCGTCGGAGGCTGAGCAGGGCGGAGGCGATGGCGGGCGGCGCGACGAGCGCCGCCACCTGCAGGTTCCACTGACCACCAACGCTCGGGAAGCACGCCAACACCGTCCCGATCGCCACGAGCCCCAAGGTCACCACCGCCGCGCGCGGCCCCCATCCGCCGGCTTCGCGGCTCCGCTCCAACCAGACCGCCCGCAGCATCAACAGGGCGAGTGGGGTCAGGAAGAAGAGATTGTGGTTCCAGGCCGACGCCACATGGTTGGTCGCGAACCAGAGGAAGAGCAGCACCGCCCCGCCCAGCCCCGCCAGCACCAGCCAGAGGGTGGCAGCCACCCGACCCGGGACGCCCGCTGGACCCTCGGCCCGCCCGGTGAGGATGAGCAGCGCCATGGCCCCCCCAATGAGCAGCAGCCAGCCACCCCAGCGGGGGGGCGCCGCCTCCACCCGGTAGACGCCCATCTCGAGCAGGCGGACTTCGCGTTTCACCAGCGGCAGCTCCCGGCCATCCTCCCCGGGGACCCGCAGTTCGCGCATCCGTTCCTGCAGCTTCGCCGGGAGAAACATCTCCCCCCACTGATCGAGCGGCGCATCGGCCGCCGGGCCGAGCGCCAGCAGAATCCCGAGATACATCGGCTTGTCATTGGTCAGCGAGCGATGGGTGTGGAAGCGGAAACTTCCCTCGGCGGGCACGCCGGTCGTGGCCCGCTGCAAGTCGCCACCGAGCACCACATTCAACATGTCGCGGACGCGCGTCGAACAGTTGTCGAGGAAATAGTCGTAGGTGTAGACGCGATGCTCGGGCAGCGCATTCGTCGCCAGCAGGTGCGCCAGCTCGATCCGCTTCGCCGGCGGGAGCGCGAGCTCCTGCAGGTCGACGTCGCGCTTGAAGTAGGTGTACACCTCGATGGCCTGCGCCATCGTCATGGTGCCAAGCCAGTACTGCGGCCGCCCCATCGCGAAGCGGCCGACGAACCGCGCGACCTCGGCAGTGGAGTGACCGAAGTCGAAGGTCCCGTAGTTGTAGACGATGTCCGTGCCGTCGACGGTGTCGCGGACCCAGATCGCGTTGTGCCCGTAGCGCTCGTACACGGTCTCGCCAGGGCCCATAGTGACGAGGAAGACCTCGGGGGCATGCGGTGCCTGCGCCGTGATGCGTCGCGCAGCCAGCGGCGCGGCCAGCAGCAGCACCGCGTGGCGCCAGCTCACGGCTTCACGTCCCGTCCCGACTCGGCGGAGTCATAGATCGCTTCCATCACCTTGGCGAGCGTCACCTGCTCGGTCAGCGCCGGCGCCGGGACCTCGTCGCGCACGGCGGAGAGGAAGTGCGCCCACTGCGCCCGCACCGCGAGGGCGAACGGCGTCTCCCGGGAATGCGCCCCCGAGGGTGCCACATCCTTCGGCACCCCGTGAAAGTCCTTCCAGATCGTCAGCGGGTTGATCCGCGCGGATCCGCTCGATGCCCGCACCGCCATCCCGAACCGCTCGCCCGGACCGACGAAGCGCCACGAGGTGTCGAGGTGGATCGCGGCGCCGTGCTCCAGCGCCAGCATCGCCGTGCCGCTCGGCTCGACGCCCTTCTCCCGACGCTCAGGGAGGACGGCCGAGACGCGCTCGACGGTCGGGAACCCGGCGAGCCAGAGCGAGAGGTCCAGCAAGGAGAGGCCGAGGTCGAGCATCGCCCCACCGCCGGCGAGATCGCGCTTCTGCCGCCAGCCCAGCGACGCGCGCCCGGCCCGTGCCATGAACCACCAGGCACGAATCGACTCGAGGTCACCGAGCTCACCGTTCTGGACGAAGGAGCGGATCTGCTGCACGTCGGGGCGATAGCGGTGGTTGGCCCCGACCATCACGACGCGGCCATGCTTCTGTTGCGCCTTCACCAGCTTCTGCGCACCCACGGCGCTGAGCGCCAGCGGCCGTTCGACGAAGACATGCAGTCCGGCAGCGAGCGCCGCCCCGATATGGGACTCATGCAGGTGGTTGGGCGTGCAGATCAGCATCGCGTCGAGCGCGTCGTAGTCGACCAGCTCCTCGATGTCGCCATAGGCGTCGGGGATCTCGAATCGGTCGGCCAGCGCGCGCGCCTTGGTGCGGTCGTTGTCGCAGATGCCGACAACCTCGACGCCCTTCATCCGCTTCAGCGCCGGGAGGTGGCCAACCTGCGTGATCGCCCCTGCCCCCAGAATGCCCAGCCGCAACTTGTCGCTCATGCGTCGATCCCCGTCTCGGTCAGTAGATCCGGCTCAACAGCGTCCCCGGAAAGTAGCTCGTCAGGATGGTCTGGTAGTCCTGCCCAGCCCTGGCCCGACCAATCGCTCCGAATTGGCACATCCCGACCCCGTGCCCATAGCCGCGCCCCTCGATGGTCACCCGCTCGATCTTGCCGCCGCGCCGCCCCAGCTTGACCGTGAAGTCGGTACTCCGGAGCATCCCCCCAGCCATCGGCGCGAGGACGCGCCGGATCGCCTGGCCACTCACGGCCGTCCGGCCATTGCGGCCGGTCAGTTCGAGCGTCGCGATCCGACCCGTCCTGGTCCGGTCCAGCACCCGCATCTCGGTCAGGTCATTGGCCCGCGCCATCGGCAAGCCGTTGGCCCCGAGGGTCCGCCGGAGCACCTGGGCCAGCTGCGCCCCACTCCACTGCTCCGTCCAGCGATAGCGTGGCGAGATCGCGCACCAGGCGACGCCACTCGGATCGAGGTCAGGGACCGCCCGGAGGTAGGGTCGAGTCGCCCCGGCAAACGCAGCCGGGCCATCCTCGGTTTCGCCCCCGCAGGTGGAGGAGAAGAAGGCATCGATCGGCGCGCCGTCAAAGGTGAGGATCTCGCCGCGGGTCGCCTCGACGGCCTGCGCGGCGAGCGGCTGCTCAAGTGCGAGCCCGGCATACACCTGGTTGTTGACGTCGGCCACGACGTCGAAGCCGCGGGCGGCGTTGTTGCGCTGCTGCCGGAGCGCGTAGGTCCGCGAGGCCACCGCCTGCGCCTTCAGTGCCTCCATTTCCGCCAGCGTCCGGTTGCCCATCTCGGCACCGACGACCCCGATGAGGTACTGCTCGAGTCCGACCCGATTGAGCACACGGACGCCGGTGAGCCCGGCCTCGAGTTCGAGCACGCCGCGATACTCCTTGCCACCGACGCGCACGGTGGTGCCACCTTCCGAGGGCTCGATCACCAGCCGGCGGCGCACCACCTCAGGTGTGGTGCCCCGCAGCACGATCCCGACACCGCGCCGCGCGAGCGTGGCCTGCTGGTTGGCCGGGATGTCGCTGACCAACCCTTCATCGGGGTCGATCACGCGCAACGCCGCGCCGCCGCCGATCACGGCGGTGGCGAGATCCACGACCAGCCCGATGCGGATGTCAGGGTCGAGCTGCACCGGCTCGGGGGTCGCCGCCGGTTGATCCGGCGGCATGCAGGAGCCGAGGGCGATCGCGAGCGCGACGACGCGGGCGAGGCGCGTCCGCCGCACCACGCTCACCCGCGGAAGTTGCCGAACTGGAGCTCCACCGCGAAATCGGCACCGCGCAGGAAGGCGATCACACCCTGGAGCTCGTCCTTGGAGGGCGAGGTGACCCGCAACTCGTCGCCCTGGATGCTGGCTTGCACCTTCTTGAAGCCGGCGTCCTTGATGGCGCGCTGAATCTTCTTCGCTTCTTCCGTGGGGATCCCCTGCGCCAGCGTGAGCACGCGCCGGACCGAGCTACCGGTGGCGGGGATCAGCTCGCCGAGGTCGAGATTCTTGACCGGCACGCCACGCTTGATCAGGCGCGAGCGGACCGTGTCCACCAGCGCCTCCATCTTGAATTCGTCGTCGGCGGCGAGAGCGATGGTCGCCTTCTCGCGGTCGAGCTCGATGGTGCAGTGGGTGCCCTTGAAGTCATATCGCTGGGCGATCTCCTTCACGGCCTGATTCACGGCGTTGTCGACTTCCTGCATCTCGACGCCGGTCGAGATATCGAATGAGGGGTTGGCGGCCATGGAGGGAGGCTAGAGGATCGGCGGGAACTTCGCAAGGCGATCGATGATCGATGATCGATCATCGATGCGCGATGGCGCTCAACCGAGGAGCGAATCCAGCGCCTGCGCCTCGCCCGCATGCCGCAACCGCTGCAGCGCCTTCTCCTTGATCTGCCGGACCCGCTCCCGGGTGATCCCCATCATCGCCCCGATCTCTTCGAGCGTCATCGGGTCGGGGCCGTCGAGGCCGAAATAGAGTCGGAGGATCTTCGCCTCGCGGTCGCGGAGGCTCTTGAAGACCATCTCGATCCCTTCCGTGCGCGCATGCTCCATCGTGGCCGCATCGGCACTCCGCTCGGCGACGTCGGGGAGGTAGTCGATCAGCTTGTTGTCCTCGCCCGGCGTCATCGGGGCGTCGAGCGAGAGGTGCGCCTGCGAGATCTGCAGCGTCCGCTCGACGTCGGCGATGTCGAGGTCCATCCCCTCGGCGATCTCCCCCGCGGTGGGGTCGCGCCCGAGCTCCTGCTGCAACGCCGCCGTGCGGCGGCCGATCCGATGGAGCTCGCCGGCTCGATTGAGCGGCACCCGGACGATCCGGGATTGCTCCGCCAGCGCCTGGAGAATCGCCTGGCGGATCCACCAGACCGCATAGGAAATGAACTTGATTCCCTTGCTCTCGTCGAACTTGTGCGCCGCACGAATGAGCCCGAGGTTCCCCTCGTTGATCAAGTCCGCGAGGGAGACACCCTGATTCTGGTACTTCTTGGCCACGGAGACCACGAAGCGAAGATTGCTGCGGACGAGGGTATCGAGCGCTTCCTGATCGCCGCGGCGGATGCGCTGTGCGAGCGCGACCTCGTCCGCCTGCGTGATCAGGGGGTAGCGACTGATGTCGCGCAGGTACACGTCCAGCGAGCC
>JBBQJU010000181.1:0-5514 GCA_038326215.1 Gemmatimonadales bacterium
TCATGCAGATCGAGAACGACTACGACAAGGAGGTCTACAACGGCGACATTGGCTATATCGACGACGTCGATCCGGACGCTGGCGAACTCGCCGCCAGCTTCGACGGGCGTTCGGTCACGTATGGCTTTGGCGAGCTCGACACGCTGGTACCGGCCTATGCCGCGACCGTCCACAAGAGCCAGGGCTCCGAATATCCCGCCGTGGTCATCCCGATCATGACCCAGCACTACGCCATGATGCAGCGGAATCTCCTCTACACGGGCATCACTCGCGGCAAGCGACTTGTGGTGCTGGTCGGCCAGAAGAAGGCGGTCGCCATCGCCGTTCGCAACGTTTCCGGCCGGCGACGCTGGTCGAAGCTTGACGAGTGGCTTCGGTCGATGATGCCCGACGCATCATTCGGCGCGGCAGGACTCAGGTGAACGATGATGACATAAGGAAGCTAACCAAGCCCGAGAGATACCAGTCGGCTGCGAGTGCCCAAAAGCAGGTATCTCTATTTGGAGACGACCGCTAAGCTGGGGGTTACCGTGCCGTCCGCCACCAGCCAGAGCCGGTCTGCCGAAGCCTCGATCAGGTAGCGATCGTGGTGATCAGGATCACGGCGCCGGAGTTGGTTTAGTTTCGATTTCGCTTGGATTGGCAGGAGGGGGCGGGTCGTGTCGAGATTCAATCCAGATCACGCTGTCGGTCCGATCTACGATGCTGCGACGACATGTCGGGACCGCTGCCTTCTGGGGGACGACTCGGTACTCTCGGACGGTAGGAACCTCTGGACGAGCGCGGTTCTTGATGAACTTGACCAGCGGTTCGTGAAGAACCTCGACGAGGGCGAAGGGGACTTCCTTTCCAAGCTAAAGACACAGCTGTCAGCGGGATCGCCCGAGTGCCGGCAGCTAATGGCCGAGAGCCTTTGGTTGCTACTGCTCTTCCCGTCGAATGTCGGCGCAGCCCGGAAGCGCGAGACTATCCGCGAAGTCTGGTCGTGGTCGGGTGAGGATGTGGAGGAAAACCAACCGCTTTTGAATGACGCAGTGCTCGGAGGCATTGGTTCGGCTGGCACGGCCTACAACACCCACCGATGGCGCGAGTTGGTTTTCCTGATCGGCGCCATCCGCGACCTCAAACGCCGTGGCGCCGGCGACCGCCAGGCGATCCTCGATGACCCTTGGGCGTTTTCGGGTTGGCTGAGCGGTCTGCCCGAGGCGCGTCACAGGCAATTGATCCACATACTCCCGCACCTCCTGTTTCCCGAAACTTTCGAACGGATGAGCTCGGAGGGCGACAAGCGCCTGATCCTCGCGCGCTTCAGCGACACGCCGGAGAAGGAAATCCGGAAGTGGGGGACCACCGTGATTGACCGCGCACTGCTAGACCTGCGCCGTCGGCTCGAAGAAGAGCACGGGTCGGATATCGACTTCTACCAGGACGAGTTCAAGGCCGAGTGGAAGACCCAAACCAGGAACTGGCTCCTAAGCTGGAACCCGTCCAAATGGAACTGGCATAGCCTCGCCGCGGACAGGGCCACAACGATGGCTGGCGACAAAGCCGACAAACGGTGGCGCTGCAGTTCGACAAAGCCACGCGAGGGCGATCGCGTATTCTTGATGCGGACTGGAACTCCTCCGAAAGGCATCGTGGCCGTGGGCAAGGTCACGCGAGCGCCATATGAGGCCGCCCACTGGGAGCAGACACGAGCGGATGCGGGCGAGACGACGCGCTTTGTCGACGTTGCGTTCGACGCCGTCCGCGACGCCACGGTCGATGCCATCGTTGCCCTCGATGAATTGCAGAGCCGCGAACCAAGCCAGGAGTGGAACCCCCAGTCCTCGGGGATCGAAATCCAAGGCAAGCCTGCCCGAACGCTGGAGAGACTCTGGAAGGTGCTGCGGCATGTATCCGGTCCCGCGGCAACAGAGAACGGGTCCGCGGCGAGCGTCCCGTCAACTCGGACAAGTGGGACGCGACTGAATTTGATTCTTTACGGCCCCCCTGGGACCGGTTTGGCCCCTTCTGCGGGGTCATCAGAACGTCCCTGGTCACCATCGAGCTTCTTCCAAAAGTCGAACGCGGTCCGCAGGATGCTGAGACTATGCGGGGGCTGCTCGTTGCCATGCTTGCTAGGGCGGGCGAACTGGGATTGAAAAGGGTCGGAGTGGCCGACCTCGGCCATCAGAGCAGACATCTCCTCGATGTCTTCATCGAAGACTTCTGCAACCAGGTGAAGGCAGCGCTGCGAGGCGGAGCCATCGCCCGGTACTCGGAAAGTACAGAGAACCTCAACGCGATCCGCGGACGCCTCGAGTTGACCGAGCATCTGAGAACCAATGCCTTCAACCGCTCGCGCCTCCTCTGCCGCTTCGATGAGCGGAACATCGACAACCCCTACAATCGAGCCCTGAAAGCCGTCCTCCAGATGCTGCTCGGGCACGCCCTGAGCCCGAGAATCCATGCGATGGTGGCGTCCTTCCTTCACCGCTTCGACGCGGTCGCCGATCGGAGCGTCCGGGCCCACGACCTGGACGCCCTCCGCTTCGACCGCACCATCAAGCACTGGCAGCCCGTGTTCCGTAGAGCCGCCTGGCTGCTTGCCGGCTTGTTTCCAGATGTCCGCATTGGCGGCGCCGCCGGCTCGGCGCTGCTCTTCAATATGGAGCGGCTTTTCGAGAGGGTCCTCGGACAACGTATCCGGCGCGAGTGTCAGGCGATGGCCGGGCGCCGTCTTTCTGTCGAGCTGCAGGGCCCGCTGGCAAAACTCGCAATGTCCGGGTTTCAACTCCGGCCGGACATCACCGTAAAGGACAGCAACGCGGTCGTGGCGATCCTCGACGCGAAATGGAAACGCCTCGAAACTGACGAACCGAACTCCGGCGTTTCCAGCGCTGACGCATATCAGATGAACGCCTACGCCAACCGCTACCGATGCAATCACTTGGCGCTTGTCTACCCGGCCTCATCCGACTGCCCGCCAGGCCGCGTGACGGACTTCGTAATGATAACGGAGGATCGGCCGGTGCTCGAGGTCATCGCCGTCGACGTTCGAGAGCTCGCATACGGCAACGGAATCCCGGCAGGTTTCGAAGGGATCATCCCCGGCCGGGATTCGTGGAAGCAGATGCCATCGTCACTGCCTGTTTTCGCTGCGGTATGAAGGAATTCGCGCCCTCTTGCTTCCACAGTGCTTCCACAGGCGGATTCGAAACATGAGCGCTGAATCAAAACGCCCGCCAAGTCTTTGACTTAGCGGGCGAATTTGGTTGCGGGGACAGGATTTGAACCTGTGACCTTCAGGTTATGAGCCTGACGAGCTACCGGGCTGCTCCACCCCGCGTCACAGGTCGCCGTGACCGGCGACCACGGACGGGGATATAGCCCTTTCGCGCTGCGAATTGAAGAGCCAACCAAGCATTATTCGGGTTTATTTCTCCGCCTCGGTCCGGAGCGGAAAAGACAGGCCGGCGTGGCCGGTGTCAGCGGATCGGGGGGGCGTACTGGATGCCGCCGCGGCTCCACAGCTGGTTCATGCCACGCGGGATCCCGAGGGGCGATTCGACCCCGAGGTTGCGCTCGTAGATCTCGGCATAATTGCCGACCGCCGCGACCATTCGTGCCGCCCAGTCGTTCTCGAGGCCCATCTGCGCGCCAAAGTCGCCCTCGAGGCCCATGAACCGGCGGACCTCAGGCTTGGTCGACGCGGTGGCGTCGCCGATCGTGTCCGACGCGATGCCGAGCTCCTCCGCGTTCAGGAGCGCAAAATAGACCCACTTGACGATCGTCGCCCAGGCCGGGTCATCCATGCGGACGGCCGGGCCGAGCGGCTCCTTCGAAATGGCATCGGGGAGGACGATGTGCTCGTCCGCATCCTTCAGCTTGAGGCGCTCCGCGTAGAGCTGCGACATGTCGCTGGTCAGCACGGTGCAGCGGCCATCCGCATAGGCGGCGATCGATTCGGCCGGGGAGGCGGTCACTACCGCCACGTAGCGCATGTTGTTGGCGCCGAAGTAGTCGGCGAGGTTGGCCTCCGTGGTGGTGCCGCCCTGGACGCAGACGGTGCTGCCGTCGAGCTCGAGCGCCGAGAAGACCTCCGCAGTGCGCGGCACCATGAAGCCCTGGCCGTCATAGTACGTCACGCCGACGAAGGTGAGGCCGAATCCCGCCTCGCGACCGAGCGTCCACGTCGAGTTCCGCGACAGGAGATCGACCTTGCCGGACTTGAGCGCCTCGAAGCGGTCGGCCGTGGTGAGCGGCACATAGTCGACCTTGTCGGCATCGCCGAGGACGGCCGTGGCCACTGCCTTGCAGAAATCGACATCGAAACCCGCCCACGAGCCTGATTCGCCAGGCATCGCGAAGCCGCCGAGACCGGTGTTGACGCCGCAGAGAAGACGGCCCCGCTCCTTGACGCTGTCGAGCGTCGCCGCCCCTGGGGACAACGTCGTGACGCCCAATGCGACGAGCGCCCCCGCCACCGACAAGACCATCCGTGCCATTGCCGTTCCCTCCCTCGGGATCAGAGCTTCGCCGACTGGAGGATCACCACACGGGTGCCGACCGGAACCCGGGCGAACAGGTCGATGACGTCCTTGTTGACCAGACGGAAGCAGCCGCTCGAGACGGCATAGCCGATGGTCTGCGGCTGGTTGGTGCCATGGATCCGGTAAACCGTCTCGCCGAGATAGAGGGCGCGCGCCCCCATCGGATTGCCCGGCCCGCCCGCCATGAAGCGCGGCAGATAGGGCTGGCGCTGGATCATCTCCGCCGGCGGCCGCCAATCCGGCCACTCCTGCTTGCGGCTGATCTTCTGGAGACCCTGCCACTGAAATCCGTCCCGGCCGACGCCGATGCCGTAGCGGATCGCACGGCCGCCGTCCTGGACGAGGTAGAGGAACCGCTCGTTGGTGTGGATGACGATGGTGCCCGGCGCCTCGCTGGTGCGGAAATAAACCGGCTGCGGCCGGTACTGCGGCGGCAGCATCTCCTCCTGCGGCGTCGGCACGTAGCCGGGCTGGTCCTGGATCGTGAGTTCCTTGCGCTGCTTGGCCACCGCATCCGACGGCAGCACTGCCGCGAAACCCGCCACGAGGGCGATCGCCGCCACGGCGAGAGCCAGGAGAGAGTTTGAAGATTTCCGTTTCATCCGTTCCTCGAAAGATCGCTCTGTCGCCCGCCCAACCCGTCGCCGGATGCTCAGCCGCATCGGACGAGAAGCATCGTCCCGTAGCGCTCCCGCGCGCTCGGGTCCAGCCAATCGGTGATCAGGACACCGCCCTGGAAATACATGACGACCCGGTCTTGGATCATCCCGGGCGCGCCACGCGGCCCGATGAAGCTGCGGCCATCGGGGCTGGTCTTGACGAAGACCTCGGTCGGCTGCGCCTGATCGGGCAGATGCATCAGCACGCCGCCCTGCGTCCCGCTTCCGATCACGTAGGGATTGCCGCAGGCCCGCTTGGCCTCGGCCTCGGTTCGCGCCCGATCCTTCTCGTCGCGGTAGGAGGCGAGGCCCCACTTCCC
>JBBQJU010000182.1:0-5486 GCA_038326215.1 Gemmatimonadales bacterium
CGGCCGTTCCTCGATCACGTCCTCTCCTCGCTCGCCGATGGAGGAGTCACGGAGGTCTGCCTCGTGGTGGCCCCGGACCATACCGCCATTCGCGAGCACTACACCGCGCATCCGCCGACGCGCGTGCGACTTGCGTGGGCCATCCAGACCGAACCGCGCGGCACCGCCGACGCCGTGCTCGCCGCCGAGGGCTTCGCGGCCGGGCGTGATGTTCTGGTCCTCAACGCCGACAACCTCTATCCGGTCGCCGCCATCGCGGCGTTGGTGACCCTCGGTGGGCCGGGGCTGATCGCGTTCGATCCCCAGGCGCTGGTGCGCGAGGGGAACATCGAGGCGTCGCGCATCGCCGCCTTCGCGATCCTCACCCTCCACCATGACGGCACCGTCGCCGCGATCGTCGAGAAGCCCGACCCGACGACCCTCGTCGCGGCCGGACCGACGCCGTGGGTGAGCATGAACCTCTTCCGCCTTGATGCTGCCTGTGTCGCGGCCTGCCACGATGTGACGCCGTCGTCCCGTGGGGAGCTGGAACTTCCCGCCGCCGTGACGCTGGCAATCGCGCGGGGCACTCGCCTGCAGGCGATCACCATGCGTGCCGGCGTGCTCGACCTCTCGCGGCAGGATGACATCGCCGCGATGGCCGCGGCGCTCGCCACGGCGCGGTGCGTGCCGTGATGCAGCCATGGGAACGTCGCCTGGAGGCGCTGGGCCTCGTCGGGGCCGCCGCCGATCACGCGGCACGTCAGTTTGCCGTCGTCAGCACGGCCTATGCGCGTCGCGTCGGCGATCCGGCGCGCGCCCGCGCGTGGTGGGTCCCCGGGCGCATCGAAGTCCTCGGCAAGCATACGGACTACGGTGGGGGGCGCTCGTTGCTCGCCGCCGTGGAACGGGGCTTCCACATTCTTGCCTCCCCCCGTCGTGACGGCATCGTGCGCCTGATCGATGCGTCGCGGCACACCACGTTGCGCCTTCCGCTGCGGGCCGATGTGCCGCCGCGCCCGGGGGCCTGGGCCGACTATCCGATTTCGGTGATCCGACGGCTGGCCCGCGACGTGCCCGGCGCACATACCGGAATGGATGCGGTGCTGATCTCGTCGCTGCCTTCGGCGTCCGGCCTCTCGTCATCGAGTGCGCTGGTCATCGCGACCTTTCTGCCGCTCGCCGCGTTCAACCGCGTGGACCAGCAGCCCGGATGGCACGACGCGATCCCCGACCAGGATGCGCTGGCCGGCTACCTCGGTGCGATGGAGAACGGCAAGGTCTTCGGTCCGTTCGACGCGGATCGTGGTGTCGGAACGCATGGCGGTAGCGAGGACCACACGGCCATTCTGCGCTGCACCCCCGGCGCACTGTCGCAGTACCGATTTCTCCCGGTCGTCCCCGAAGCACAGGCCACCTTGCCGCCGGGGTGGACCTTTGCGATCGGCGTATCCGGCGTCCACGCCGCGAAGGGCGGCGCGGTGCAGCAGCACTACAACGGCCTCGCCCGTCAGCTGGCCCTCCTGCTCGCCACCTGGCGACGGATCAGCGACACGACCCCGGACTCACTCCTCGCGGCGCTGGCCGCGGGCGCCGAGGCGCGTGTGGCGCTCGCGGAGGCGGTGCGTCGGGAGCATCCGACCGAGGCCGAGGCCCTCATCGCGCGGCTCGGCCAGTTCGCCGACGAGTGCGAGACGATCATCCCCTCGGTGACGCAGGCGCTGCAGCGAGGGGACCCCGAGGCGATTGGCGAGGCGGTCGACCGCTCGCAGGAGCTCGCCGAATCGGTGCTCGCCAATCAGGTCCCCGAGACCGTACAGTTGGCGCGCAGTGCCCGGCGACTCGGCGCCACTGCCGCCTCCGCCTTCGGGGCCGGCTTTGGCGGCAGTGTCTGGGCGCTGGTGCGGGATGAGGAGAGCACCGCCTTTCTTGCTGCATGGAAGGAGAGTTACCTGCTCGCGTTCCCCGATCGGGCGGGGCGCGCCACCTTCTTCACATCACGGCCGGGAGCCGCCGCCCGAGAACTCCCGGACTGACCGGCAGACTCGGGACGGCGCGCTGTCCCTTTGAGTGACTCCCGACCTGCCATATCTTTGGATCGTCTTCTCCTCACCTGAGTCGCCATGAGCCAGCCCACCCGCGCGTGCCCTACCTGCCAGACCCCGCTCCCGGGGATGGCCGCGTATTGCTACGTGTGCGGTACCGAGACGCCGGTCGGGATGATGAAGGAGACCGGTGAGCGCGTGGCCGTCGGTATCTCGGGCGTGGGTCCGACGGAGCTGCGCAAGAAGTTGCGGCGCGCCCTCGGCCCAGGGTACGAACTGCAGGATCGGATCGGCGCCGGCGGCTTCGCCGAAGTCTTCCGGGTGCGCGACCTCCGCCTGAAGCGCGACCTCGCCGTCAAGGTGCTGCGCCCCGATCTCGGCCTCTCGCCCGACCTGGTGATGCGGTTCCGGCGCGAGGCCGAGACGATCGCCAACCTGCGCCACCCGCACATCGTCCCGGTCTATGACGTTGGCGAAGCCGAAGGGCTCGCCTACCTCATCATGCCGTTGATCGTGGGGGAGAATCTGCGCACCGTGATGGAGCGCGAGGGCGCGATGCCGGTCAAGGAAGTCCAGCGGATCCTGCGCGAGGCCTGCTCGGGGCTGGCGGCAGCGCACGACGCCGGGATCGTCCACCGCGACATCAAGCCCGAGAACGTGATGCTCGAGGGCCCCGAGAAGCGGGTGCTGTTGATGGACTTCGGCATTGCCAAGGTCGTTGGGGGCGGTGCCGGGGACGATGGCGATCCGAGCGAGGGGCTCACCAGCACCGGGATCATTATCGGCACCCCGCAGTACATGAGCCCGGAGCAGGCCTGCGGCGACAAGTCGATCGATGCGCGGAGCGACCAGTATTCGCTGGCCGTTGTTGGTTACCGCATGCTCAGCGGCTCCCTGCCGTTCGACGGCGAGTCGACGCGGGCCGTCCTCTATCAACAGTTGGTGGGTGAGCCGAAGCCGCTTGTCGAGCGGATGCCCGACCTCCCCGGCCCCATCAATGTCGCCATTCAGCGGGCGATGGCGAAGGAGCCGAACGAGCGATTCCCGTCAATGCGTGAATTCGCCACGATGCTCGAGGGCGATAGCAGTCTGACGCTGACGACGCCCAGCTCACGCGCTGCGGCGGGCAAGGCCGCGCCGTCCTCACGCCGGACGTCGATCCTGATGGGCGTCGTCGCCGCCCTGGCGATGGTCGGGTGGTATTTCTCCCAGAACAGTTCACCCGAGCAGACGGCCGACGACACACTCGTCCCGCCAGCGGTGGTCATCGAGCCGCCCGCGCCGACGACCGCCGCGGTGACGCCGCCCGTCGCACCGTCGACCGCGGTGGCGGGCACGCCGAAGACTTCGCCCGGGACCAAGCCCGGGACCAAGCCCGGGCTCAACGGCGCAACGACGACGGCGGTGCCTCCGGTCGTGACCCCAGCGCCTGCACCCGCCAAGGCCGCCACTGGCCCGAGCTGCGCTCGCGCTGCCGCCAACGGCGACTGGCTCGGCGCGGCAAGCGCCTGCGCCACCGAGGCCGCCGCTGGATCGGCCGTAGCCCAACGGATTCTCGGCTCCCTCTACGACCGGGGCAGCGGCGTCACCGCCGACCCGACCAAGGCAGTGGACTGGTATCGGAAGGCAAGCTCTGGTGGCGACCTCGAGGCCAAGATGGCCTTGTCTCGCCTTCTGGAGACCGGGCGAGGGGCACCGGCCAATCAGGGCGAGTCGATTGCCCTGCTCCGCGAGGCGGCGGCGGGTGGGTTGCTCCGGGCGCAGCAAAACCTCGCATTCCGACTCGAGAACGGCGGCGGGATCAAGAAGGATGAGGCGGAATCGGCGCTCTGGTATCGCCGGGCCGCCGAACAGGGCGACGCTGCCAGTCAGGAGAAGCTCGCCGGCTTCCTTGCCAAGGGCCGAGGTGTCACCAAGAACGAAGCCGAGGCGCTCGACTGGTACCAGAAGGCAGGCGAGAAGGGATCGGCTGAGGCGGCCTGGCAGGCGGCTCAGGCCTACTTCAAGGGGAAGGGCACGGCGAAGGACGAGGCGGCCGGGATGGAATGGCTCCGGAAGGCAGCTTCGCGGAACCACACCGAGGCCACCAAGGAACTCGCCAAGCGCGGCGGGTGAGCCCACTCGGGGCCCACGATGACGACGGCCCGCCGATCGTGAGATCGGCGGGCCGTCATGACATCGGGACGGCGGGATTTGAACCCGCGACCCCTACCACCCCAAGGTAGTGCGCTACCGGACTGCGCTACGTCCCGGACTCCCCTCGGTTGCCCGCGAGGAACGGTGGCAAAGCTAGTCGCCCCCGGGGCGAGGCGAAAGGCGCCGCGTTGGCCGATTCTGCGCACCGGCCTATCTTCGGCCCACTCCAGATCGAGGTGCCCCATGTCGAGCATCGTTCCCCTGCACGCCCTGACCCTTGAGGGCGACCCCGAGGCGCCAGCCCTGGTCCTGATGCACGGCCGCGGCAGCGATGAGCGCGACCTCTTCCCGCTGGGCCGGATGCTGCACCCACACGCCACCATCGTCTCGGTGCGGGCGCCCTTCCCCGCCGCACCCTGGGGCTACGGGACGGGGTATGCCTGGTACCGGTACATGGCCGGCACAACCCCGGATCCGGAATCGTTCGAGTGGGGCCAGCAATCGCTCACGGCGTTCCTGGAGACGCTTCCTGCCCGATTTGACGGCCTCCCGGGCGGGATCATCCTCGGCGGCTTCTCGCAGGGCGGCACGACGGCGCTGGGGCAGTTGCTCCGCCATCCCGGCAGCGTCCGCGGCGTCATGGTCTGCAGCGGCTTTCTGGCCGATCATCCCACCGTGGCCGCGACCCCGGAGACAGTCGGGACGACGCCGATCTTCTGGGGCCACGGCACCGCCGACATGGCGATCCCGCTCGAGCACGGCGCCGCCGGTCAGCATGCGCTCCGGCTGGCCAACGCGCGGCTCACGGCGCACACCTACGAGGGGATGGGGCACACCATCGGCTCGGCCGAGGTGGCCGACCTGAAGGCGTGGATCGCGACGCTGGGGTAGCGGCGCCCCGTCGACGGTTGATCAGGCGGCCTGCTCGACCCTGGCCAGCGCGATCGCCCGTTGGTACTCCTCAACCACGCCCGTGAAGATCACCCTCCAGTCGCGGCCGGCGGCGGTTGCCTCGCCACCGGCTGCCAACCGTCGCCGAAGGCGGCCGTCTTCGAGGAGCCGGTGCAATCCGCCGGTGAGAGCCGGGGAGGAATCCGGTTCGACCATCCACGCGTTGACATCGTGTTCGGCGAAATCGGTGACACCTCCGGCGTTGACCGCGAGCGACGCGACGCCGGAGGCCATCGCCTCGAGGAGGACGTTGCCGAAGGTCTCCGTACTGGACGGAAACGCGAAGACATCGGCCGAGGCGTAGCATGCCCCGAGCGCGTGCCCGGTGCGCACGCCCGCGATCACCACGCCGGGTGGCGTTGCCGCACGCAACTC
>JBBQJU010000183.1:0-5473 GCA_038326215.1 Gemmatimonadales bacterium
AGCGGCTGCTCGACTATGACGACGTGATGAACCAGCAGCGCGAGGTCATCTACTCCACGCGGCTCTTTGCGTTGGAGCGTGGCGCGGAGCTGCAGGCCGAGGCGTTGAAGATGATCCGGGCCGCGTTGACGAAGGCGGCGGAGAATTATCTGGCCGACGCGGAGCGGCCGGAAGAGTTCGACCGGATTGGACTGCATGAGTCGCTGTTGCTCCAGTTCCTCGTGCCGGCTGACGCGGTGAAGGATCCCGAGGCGACGCCGACGCGCGAGGCGGTGATCGAGGCGGCGGTGGCGGCGGGTGAGGAGGCGTTCCAGCGGAAGGTCGACTACCTGCAACAGTTCGGGACGACCATCGGGATGCCCGAGGTTGATCTGCAAGTGTTGTCGCAGGTCACCTTGTCGGTGCTCGACGAGAAGTGGAAGGACCACCTCTACGATCTCGATCAGTTGCGGAATGCGATCCAGTATCGGGCGTATGGCCAGAAGGATCCGTTGGTGGAGTACAAGAAGGAGGCCTTCGACATGTTCGAGGATCTCCTCCGCGACATCCAGGCGACCGTCTCGGAGCGCTACCTGAAGATCCAGGTCAGCGCCGATGGCCCGCCGCCGCCGCCACCGCCGGCGATGGCTCCGCCGGTGCTGAACGCCCCGTCGACGGACGACCTCTTCAACGGGCCGGTGACGCGCACCGTCGGGCCGGCCGTGACGCCGAAGATCACGACGCCGGGCGGGCAGGGGTTGTCGCATGCATTCGGTGATCAGAGTGGTGGTCCGGCGGGCCCGACGATCGGCCGGAACGACCCTTGTCCGTGTGGCAGCGGGAAGAAGTACAAGAAGTGTCATGGGGCGCAGCTCTGATCCTCATGGACCGGCGCTGATCCTACCGACTTCGGGAGCCGCCGTCAGGCGGCTCTTGTTGTTGAATGATTCAGATGCCATTCCGGGGCCGCCGCGAGGCGGCTTCGTGGCGTCGTGGAGGGGGCACCGCCACCACCCGTTGTGCCGAGCCGACTCTGGGTATACTCCGATATCGATCCCCGCGACTCCCTCAGACCGGAGCCCCCCCCCATGGTCCTGCCGCACCTGCTCATTGCCATGGCCGAACGGAACGATCTGTTGCTGCTCGACGCTCTGCACATCGCGCCGTCGGAGGTTCGGGTACTCCGAACCTCCTCATTAATGGGCTTCGCTGCGCGCGCGTTCCAGACCGCGCCCGGTTGACTCTGCTAGTCGGATACCACGCCGAAATCCACGATGACTCCCTCAACGTCAGGGGCGCCACCCGATGATGTCAAGCCAAACGCTACTTCTCGGACTGATCGCCGCCTTTCACTTGCTCGGTAGCGGGTCGTTGCTCTCCGCGCAGCTAGCACCACGACCTCTTCGGGTAGTGGAGACCCAACGTATCTCAGCGGATCAGGAAAGCCTGAGTCGACTAGGCGGTGTGGGAATGGGGCCGAGAGGTTCATTGCTGATCGGACAACCCCAGGATCACAGTGTGATCGTTGTCGACTCTCTCGGTCGACGTACTTTTGCCTTCGGCCGCAAGGGTGGCGGCCCAGGCGAGTTTCAGTCGCTAACGCGGACTGCTTGGCTCGGTGACTCTGTCTGGGTCTATGATCGGACCAGCCGGCGTACGACGGTGATATCACCGCAAGGCAGATTCGTTCGGCATGTATTGCTCTCCCTCAATGGCACTGTGCCGGCGAGCGATCCAAACGCCCGATTTCTTCAGATCCAGCCGCTCGCTCCACTGGGTGCAGGGCGGATGCTCGCAGCGGCAACACTCCCACCGAATGGAGCAACGGCCGCGCCGGGGACCTGGATCGTGGAACTGACGGCCGACGGCAATGTGTCGCGGCGGATCGTCGAAATTCCGGAGGACCCGTGCATGCGGCGTTCAGCGCAGGCCCAAGCGCGGTTGAGCGCCTGTAGTTCACCCTCGTGGGAGCTGTCCGCAGAAGCCGGGCGGGTAGTGGTGGCGATAGGCAGCGCCACCGGTGTCAGTGGGGCGGGGACGTACCGGATCTCGGTCTGGAGCACCACTGGCCAGCAGATGTGGTCACAGGGGCGCCAAGTGCCACTTGCCCCGATCTCTTCGGCGCAGCGAGATTCTTTGAAGATGGTGATTGACAGTGCGCCAGCGGCAGCCTCAGAGCTTTTGAGCTCGGTGCCGCTCCCTTCATTTCATCCGGCGATCGTAGGGACGGTGGCAGGCCCTGACGGAACAGTCTGGGTGCAACTTGGGGCGCGCGACGCAGCTGGGCATTCTGTTTGGGATGTGTGGAGTCGTGACGGGGCGCTCGTTGGTCGCGTCGCCCTTGCCGAACGCACATTCCCGCTCTCGGTGCGCGCTGGGCGTATGGTCGCGAAGGTGGAATCGGCCGAAGGATTTCAGGATGTGGTCACGTTCCGGGTACAGTAGGCGTCTCGGGGGAGTGTGCACGCTGACGGTCGAATGCGCGGGAGCCCGCGCTTGCGCGAGCCAAGAAGCTGCACGCCCCGCCTCCGACGAGGGCGTCGAAAGTGTGGTGAGGTACTCCGTCAGGTAGCATTGTGGCCGTGAAACTCTCGCTCATCGAACCCAATCGATCGCGTGCTTGGAGTTGAGCGGGAGCGCCTTACACGGCGGCCTCCTCCTGGCACTGCCAACGTTGACAACCAGGGGAATCGGGTGATACTGGAAGGGCAGCCTGCTTCGCCCCCGCCCTAGGATATTGCCCTGATGTGTCTGACTGTCGCCATTGGTGACGCGCTGCGTTGTCGTTGCCCATTCGCCTGCGTGATGGCCCTCTAGCATGGCAATCTGGGCCTCCACGTGGAGTATTGTGGTGGCGACCATCGCCTGCACTGGATGCGGTGGTCCGGTCGTGCGTGATACCGATCAAGGTGATGGTGCCCCCCGCCTGACTCTGATCGACTCGATCGTGCTGGACGAAAGAGACTCGGTCTCGCTTGGCTATCCCGAGAAGACCTTCGCCATCAACGCTGAAGGCGACCTCTTCGTCGCGGACCAGTCCGTCAATCAAGTGATCCGCTTTGGTACCAATGGCCGACTGAAGCAGCGGTACGGCCGCGATGGCTCCGGGCCGGGGGAGTTCGGCTCCACCTTGGCACTGACCGTTGCCGAGGAATCACTCGTCATCCAGGCGACCGCCGGGAAGTTCGTGGCCTTCGCTATGGAGAGCGGCGCGTTTCGCTACAACCGACTGCACCGCCGTGCCTTTCCAGCGTCATGGAGCGTGGTCGGCGACTCGGTGGTGATTGGACTCTTCGACTTTAGCGCGAAGAAAGCCGTCGCGGTCATCGGCCGCGCGTCGCTTGGTGGGGAGGGTGCCGATCCAGCGCTCGACCCGCTGATCCCAGATCGCGTCGACTTTCCAGCGGAGTACTTCTCACATCCCGAACTGCGGTCGTTCAGCACCGCGCATGCGGCAGCATGGTCCGATTCCATGCTCGTCGGTTTTTCTGGCGTTCCTTACGTCGTGCGGTACTCCAGGAGTGGAACGCCTGTCGACACGGCATGGATTCCCTGGGTGCGGCGGCGGGGCTTTCCCCCCGGGTGGCTGGAGGTGTTCGCCCCGGGCAAGAAGGTGACCCTGCAGGCGATGGTCGGTGCGTTCTCGTTTCTGAGTGGCCTCTGGCGGCGTCCGGATGGCACCTTTCTGCTGTGGCATCAAGAGAATGCTATCGACGAGTCGTTCCGAGAGCCACGCTTCTCCGGCACGGCCCATCTTTCACTGCTCTCGGCGGACCTGCAGCGTGCGTGTGTCGACGCGGCAGTGTTGTTTCCGGGTACCGACCTGCCCAGGCTCACGATCCATGGCGACACCCTCTACAGCCTCGACCAAGTCACAAATCCAGGCCTGACAACTGTCGTTTCTGTTGTGCGTCGCCACCTCATTTCGGCCACCGGCTGTCGGTGGCTGCCGACGACGGCCATTCGGTAAGGTACGGAGCGCGAGATGATACTCACCGCCGAGCAATCCAGATGACATGCTTTCGCGCATTCGTGGTGGTGCTCCTGCTGCACTCCACTGGAGTGGCGGCCCAACGCCCCCTCACCCCCGTCCGCGAGGTCACCCTCGACGGCAACTCGGCTGATCTCACCGCGATCGGTGGCATTGCGGTGTCGGCCCGTGGAACGATGGCGGTGCTGCAACCCAAGGATTACCGCCTGGTCTTCGTCGGCCCATCCGGTGCGGTGCTGGGCAAGTTCGGTCGGAAGGGGGAAGGCCCTGGGGAGTTCCAGACGCCTAGGCCCCTCATGGGGTGGAATGGTGATACCCTCTGGATCGCCGATCCGTATGCGGGTCGGATCGCGTGGGTCGGACCAGACTTCAAGCTGTTGCGGACTGGACGGCTGCCGGACGGGTTGGCAGGGCCCGGCGGTGAGACGAGCCCACCCGCAGTCCGAAAGCCATCTTTCCGCACCAGAACCGATCGCGGCGAGCTCGTCATGGAAGCGACGCTCGGCGACGTGCTCTCCGGTGCGCCCTGGCTGCCGATCGTCGAGGATGATCGCACCCTGGTGGTCAAGGTCACCAACGAAGGTCGCGTGCTCTCTTTGCTTGGACGCATCCATCGCAAGGGCATTCCCCCGTGCGAGAAGCGCCTTCAAACCGGCTCCTTCGTCGTGCCCTTCTGCGCTTCGCCGCTGATTGCCTACGGTGGGAATGCATCCGTCGTCGCCATCGCGACGCCCAACCCTGAGGCGAATAGCGTGGAGCTGTCGGTCGCCGACATCCCCCGTGGGAAGCCGATGTTCAGTCGGAGTGTGCCGATGCCCCCACAACGCATCTCTGATGCGGTTGCCGATAGCGTTCGCCGGCAGGGGCTCAAGCTCGAGGGCTTGTCGAAGGAGATGTACGAAGCAATTGCATCTATGAAGTACCCCGCGAATTATCCACCGCTCAGCCGCCTCGTCGTCGGACGTGATCGCACGATCTGGATCGAGCAGCAGACGGCGCCCACAGCGCCTCGCCGCTGGCTGGCGCTCTCGCCCACCGGCGCGCCGGTCGCGGTCCTGACCCTCCCTCGGAACACCGTGCTCATGGCTGTGCAGCTCGACCGACTCTGGGCCTCCGTTGCGGACGAGGACGGCGTGGAGAGCGTGGTGGTCTTTAAGCTCCGGTGAGGGGCAGGGCTGGCGCCCGCCGGCTTTGACAACGCCGGGGTGCAGGTAATGCTTCAGGGGTCGGTCGCCGGTATGCCCCCTTCGCGGAGCCCCCCATGATGTGCCCCGCCTCGCCATGCTGACCCCACAGCCGTTCGCTGCTCGCACTCGGCCACGCACCGCAGCGGGTTCGCTGTCCCTCGCTGGTGCCCTCATCATCCTGGGCCCGTACGCACCGCTCACCGCGCAAGCGCCTTCCTCGACACCCCTCTGCGGGGCCGCCACCACAGCACCGGTCTCAGAGCTCCTCGAACGGGAGCGCCTCGCGACGTATGACGCCTATGGCCGAATCATGCCC
>JBBQJU010000184.1:0-5406 GCA_038326215.1 Gemmatimonadales bacterium
CGGCTCGGCGCCCTCCGCCTCCTCCCGCAGATGATGCGACAATTCGGCCTTCAGCACCCGATCGGCAATCGCCTTCTGCAGCTGGGCAAACAGGCCCGCAGGCCCCAGAATATCCTCGGGCTTTTCGTAGCCCCGCAGCAATTCGTCCAGCAACTCGTCCTTGATCGTCATCCGCGACCTCCTTGGGGGTCGAAGTATGACCATCACACAGAATTATTTACAGGGCCCCGTTCGGCCGCTCGACTATCCGGTACAACTGCAGCTCCGTCGGCCAGTCGCCGCCCTCGACCTCGCACTCCAACACCATCCAGCTACTCCTCGCGAAGGCGACGCGCAGTCCGACGCCGCTCGCGTAGCACGGCAGCATCACGCGCCCAACAAACGTCGTGTCCTGAAAGAGGTCCACTGACGTCGAGTCGTGCGACACGCCCACCACCCAAAGCCGGCCGAACTCATCGAGGTGGAGCGGGTTGCGGGTGAAGTGGCGTATCTGTTCGCGCTCGAGGGTGTCGAGGCGCCCCCGCTCGTCGGGGAGCTCGTACCGTTTTCCGTTGGGGCCGCGCGTAAATCGCGGGGACTTCATGATCCGTTCGCGGGTCTCTGCGAGGGCGCGCGGACCACGTCCGTTGGGTGGGATGTCGTGCACGAAGCCGCTAAGCTGCCGGCCATCATTGGCAAAGGTGGTAATCCGGTAGTTCCACGGATCGGCAAGCCAGATACGATCGGGGGTGGCGGCGTACGGGAATGACATCGAGATGTTCTGTTCACCTGGGTGCTTCGCGATTGCCGCCGCGAAAACGGTGTTGGTGGTGTCGAACAGCGTCCGGCCGTCCGTCGTGCCGATCGCGGAGCGGATCAACCGGCGCCCTGCCTTTCCCGGGAATGGAATCGGCTCCCAGTGGTCGACTGAGTCCGGCAACCACGCCATGTTGATGTCAAAGTTGAGATTCCGTCGCTCGCGGAGCAGCTTGCCGGCAGTCGTCAGCTCAATAAGGGCAAATCGACCGCTCTCGTAGAGTTGCAATGTGTCACCTCGGACCTCGAGGCCCACGAGACTGCGAATCTCTCCAGGCCCTTCGCCATCGCGGCCGAAGGAGGTGATGCGCTTGCCCGTGGAGTCCACGCGACGCAGCATCGGGCCTTTGTCACGCGAGGCCTGGTAGATGATCGAGCCATCCGAGACCACGTCGAACATGAAGTAGCGCCCCTCCGGCAGATCCTCCTCCGCGATCGTCAGCGGCCGCCGCTCGAAGGTCGGCATTCCGCTCCCGATGACGGCCGGGGCGGCTGGCGGCAGCGGCGCATCCGGGGCGCAGGCCAATGCTCCAAGGAGCAACACGGCGGCGGTGGGGTAACTCCGTTGAGGCATGGCAGTCTCGGGATGCGGTGAATTCATCTGCGGGGCCTGCTACACTTCCAGCGACTCATTATCGGATGGGGTACTTGGTGAAGCTAACGCGCGTCCTGCTCCTCGGCCTGATGATGGCCGCTACCGCCTGCCGAGGCGAGCCGGTGGCCGACGCCCAGTCGCTCGACCAGAAGGAGCTGGCAGCGATGGTCGACTCGCTGATGCCGGCCGTGTCGAAAGCGACCGGCCTGAAGTTCAAGAGCACGCCAGTCACCGCCGTCCGCACCCGCGACCAGGTCCGCGCCTACCTGCTCGCCAAGCTGGCGAAGGAGATTCCGGCGGCGCGCCTCGATGGCGTCGTGACCACCTACCGGCTCCTCGGCCTCCTGCCCGACACGCTCGACGTCAAGAAGCTGTTCATCGACCTCTACAGCGAACAGGTCGCCGGCTTCTACGACCCCGATTCGACCAAGCTCTTCGCGGTGGCGGGGGGCAACAAGGCCGAGTTGAAGTTGGTGTTGGCCCACGAGCTGGTCCATGCGTTGCAGGATCAGTACATCGCGCTCGACAGTATCCTGACCGACACCAGCGATGCCGATCGGCTCGCGGCGGCGCAGGCGGTGCTCGAGGGGCAGGCAACGCTGGTCTCCCTGGTCGCGATTCTCCCGGCGCAGAACATCCTCAACGACGACGCCTTCTGGGAGAACTTCCGCGAGCAGCTCCGGGTGCAGCAGACCGGGATGAAGATCTTCGCGAGTGCGCCGCTGATCCTGCGCGAGGGGCTGACCTTTCCCTATTTGCAGGGCGCCGAGTGGATGCGGTGGTTCCAGAAGAACCACGTCGATCAGCAGCCGTTCGGGGAGATGCTGCCGACCTCGACCGAGCAGATCCTCCATCCGGATCGATACGCGAGGAAGGACATGCCGATCACCGTGCGTTTCGTCGACGACACCGCCGGCGTGATGCACGACGACACCTTTGGCGAGTTCGAGATCGCCGTGCTCAGGTCGTCGCTCGTCGGGATCAACGAGGTGCCGACCCAGGTCGCGTTTGGCTGGGGCGGCGACCGGATGCGCCTCTTCCGGAGCGCGACCGGTGCGGCGTTGGTCTGGGTGACGGTCTGGGACGAAGCCCGGCTGGCGGAGCGCTTCAAGACGCAGATCGCTGATCGGCTCACCAAGATGCCGCGGGCCGGCTATCGGACCACGGCGGAGCTGCTCGATGTCGGCGGGAAGCCGGGGGTGCGGGTGGTGGTGGCGCCCACTGCCTGGGAGCGGTGGAGTGCGTTGCCGGGGGTGGTGGTGCGGTAATCGGTACCCCCGCGGGGCTAGGCGACGGGGTGACATTGGGGCTGTGACCAGACTTCGGCTGGTGCAGCCCTTCACTTTGGCCTCTCGGGGGGTATGATGATACATCATACCACGGAGCGTTTCATGGCCAAGTCGAAGGTCGCGGTGACATTGGAGGCCCAATTGCTTGACCAGCTCGACCGGCTGGTCCAGAGCGGGCACTTCCCCAATCGGAGTCAGGCGATCGAAGTTGCCGTCCTCGAAAAGCTCGATCGGCTGAAGCACCGACGCCTCATCGAGGAATGCGCCAAGCTCGACCCGGTCGAGGAAGCGCGATTTGCCGAGGAAGGCTTTGGCCAGGAGGGGGTCGAGTGGCCAGCGTACTGAGAGGCGAGATTCGGTGGGCTGATCTCGAGCCACCGCGGGGAAGGGAGCAGGCTGGCCTGCGTCCGGTGTTGATTCTGAGTCAGGACGCATTCAACGAGAAATCGGGGACGGTCATCGCCGTCGCGCTGACGAGTCAGGAACCGCGCGCTGGGTTCCCTCTGATGCTCGAATTGACCGACACCAAGCTGCCCAAGCGCTCGTGGGTCAAGATTGGTCAGGTGCGGACATTAGCGGTGGAGCGTCTTGGGAAACGACTGAGCCGCATCTCCCCGAGGGAGTTGTCGCTAGTGATCGAGGGGCTGACGGAGATCATCGGCCCCTGATGCCCCCTGCGACGCAATGCGCGTTCTGCCCTCCTCGGGCCATCTTGTTGCAATTGACACGTGTCACGTGACGCGTTACGTTTTCCTGTGATCAAGTCGTTCGCGGATCGACGCACCCAGGACCTCTATCTGACTGGTGCCGCGAAACGATTTCCGCCGGACCTCGCCGCCCGGGCGGCGCGCAAGCTCGAGTATCTCGATCTCGCGACCCGCATTGACGACCTGAAAGTGCCTCCAGGCAACCGGCTCCACGCATTGAAGGATGATCGGAAAGGGCAGCATGCCATCGCGATCAACGATCAGTGGCGCATTTGCTTCCGATTTGAGGCCGGCAATGCGTACGATGTCGAAGTCTGTGACTATCACTAGCCGGATGGTATGCGATGAGTATTCCCAATACCCGCCTCATGAAGCGTCGCCCCACGCACCCCGGGGAAATGCTGCAAGAAGACTTCATGCCGGACTACCACCTGACGGTGGCGGGCCTGGCAGAAGCCTTGGGCGTCTCTCGGCAGTCGGTCAACGAGCTGCTCCGCACGCGCCGCGCCGTCAGCCCGGAAATGGCGTTGCGGCTGTCTCGGTTGTTCGGCAACTCGGCGGAGTTCTGGCTGAATGCCCAGCGGGCCGTCGACCTGTGGGATGCCGCTCAGGCAATCCGAAAGGAGGTCGCCCGCATTACGCCATTGCGGGTTGCCTAGTCGGCCGATGGACCGGACAGGCGCACCAATGGAGCAGCTGAGCCGCATCTCCCCGAGGGAGTTGTCGCTAGTGATCGAGGGGCTGACGGAGATCATCGGCCCCTGAGTAGCTACTTAGAGAAACCGCGACAACGTGTAGATCACCAATCCCGCCGCGCCACCCACCAGCGTCCCGTTGAGTCGCACGAACTGCAGGTCGCGGCCGACGGCCAGCTCGATCCGCCCGGCGGCCACTTCCGGGTCCCACTCCGCGACGGTCGTCGCGATGAGGTCGGCGATCTCCTGGCGATGCTGCTCAAGCAGCGAGGTGATCACCTCGCTGGTGAAGCGGTCGATCTCGCCGCGCAGCTCCTCACTCTCCGACAGCGAATCGCTGAGCCCTGCCAGGATCTGCTCCAGCGGCTCGAGCGATGTCCCCTCCGGATCGGCGCGGTAGCCGGCGGCGGCGAGGCGCGTCTTGTCCCAGACGCTCGCCACCATCTCCTCGACGATCGGATGGCCGAGGAGATCCTGCTTCATCCCCTCAATGCGCGCAATGAGTTCGGGCGATGTCTTGATCCGGTCGATGAAGTCGGCCACGATCCCGTCGAACTTCTTGCGCAGCGGATGCAGCGGGTCGTTCAACATTTCGCCGATCAACCGCTCGACGGCACCAATCAGTCGATCGGCGACCGCGTCGCGCAGCCCGACCGGGACCCAGCGCGGCGACTCCGTCCGCACCCGCTCGCGGATCGAGTCATGGCCGTCCTTGAGCGCGCCACCCACCAGCTTCATCACCTCGTTGAGCAATTCTTGCGGCCGGCCACCTGCCGCCGCAACCGTCATGACCTCGCTGACCAGTGGGGCAAGCTTGACCCCCTCGAGCCTGGAGACGGCGCTTCGCTGCACGAACTCGCGCACCTCGACCTCGGGGAGCGCCTCGACGGCGCGCGCCAGCCCGCCCGCCAGCTGCTTCGCCAACCGGCGCCGATTCGCCTCCTGCTTCATCCAGTCAGCCGCCCGCTGTGCCGGGTGAATTCCGGCCAAGCGCGCCTCGAGGACCGCCCGCGAGAGGAAGTGGTTCTGGACGAAATTGCCGAGAATCTTGCCGACCCGATCCTTCTGCTTCTGCATGATGGCGGTATGGGGGATCGGGATCCCCAGCGGGTGCCGGAAGAGCGCCGTCACCGCGAACCAGTCCGCGATCCCGCCCACCAGCGACGCCTCGGCGGTGGCCCGGACGTAGGCCAGCCAGGGGTACTGGTGCTCGTAGATCTTGGCCACAATGAAGACAATCAGGGCGACCACCAGGAGCCCGCTGGCGGCCAGCTTCATCCGGTCGAGGGCCGCGCGGCGGGTGGCTTCGTCAGGGAGGGGGAGGG
>JBBQJU010000185.1:0-5395 GCA_038326215.1 Gemmatimonadales bacterium
AACCCGTCGATCCGGGCAAGCAGATCCCTCGACGGGTCGATCCCGGCAAGTGCCGTCGGGAGGGTTCTCTCGTCGATCACGTAGAGGGTGTTCCTGTTGTAGCGGCCCGTGTTCAGCGTCCGGTCGGCGGCCGTCAATGACCTCGCGAGCGCCTCGCCGTCGACGCGGGCGAGATAAACCGCGTTGGTGGCGAGCCCGTGGGTGGCCGCGTAATAGGCAAGGGTGGCCCAGTTGCTCGAATGCGGATGCGGCGGAATGATCCGGAGTTTCCTGTAGCGCCCTGCCGCAGTGTCCCAGAAAGGATCGACAAGCGTGGAGTCCCACGTGGAAGAGGGGGTTACCATCAGCCGGCTGCGGAGCCCGCGCCAGGCTGCACTCGTATCGACCACCTGCACCACCAGCGCGATGGCGAGGAGCACGCGCGCCGTCCTCCGCGAATAGCCGGTGACGACCAGGAAGATGGCGAGAAGCACGATGCAGTAGAACACCGGCCAGAACATCCGCTCGGACGCCCTGAAGATCGCGGCGAGGTTCAGCACCGCCTCGGGCAGCGGCAGATGGAAGACCTGAGCGCCGACGCCGATGGTGTTGGTGACGGCAAACGCCAGGAGGCAGAGAAGAATTGGCCCGACCACCTTCAGGTCCGTGAACGAAACGAACTTCCGGAAGGCGCCGGTCGGCCAGGCCACCGGAACGGCCCAGATCAGAAGCAGGACGACGCCGAGCCCGAGAAAATTGGATCCGGCATAGTGATCTGCCACCCGTGGCAGGGCGGCAAGGACATAGGACCACTCCTCGGCGTTGAAGGGGTCGAGGAGGTTCAGATGAAATCGTCCATAGGCGACGCCTCCGACGCCGGGGGTGGTGGTGAAGTAGCCGGCCTGCCACGCCACCAACGCGATCCACAGCATCGTCGCCAGGGCCTCGGCCGCCACGATGGTGAATGCTGCGCGTCGGTCGCGAACGCGTCCGATCAGGTCGGAAAGCCAGAGCGCGAGCACCATGGCGAGGAAATAGGGATTGACCAGCGCCGCGATCGTCAGCAGCACGGCCCATTCGGGCCATCGTCTTCTCGGGCGCGGATTGAAGCGGATGTAGAGCGCCGCAAGGATCAGGAAGTGCCCGAAGAGGGCGAGGTGGCCATAGAGCCGCCATAGCAGCGGCGGGGCAAACACGAAGAAGCCCGCCGCGAGGAGGCGCTGGAGGCGGTCCTCCGAGAACAGTCCTGCGAGCTTCCAGGCGAACCAGCTTTGCAGCAGGAAGCAGAGAAGGATCCACGGCCCGAAGTACTGAAACACCTCGGGCAGATAGGGCGAGAACGGCTTGAAGATGAAGGCGAGGAGCGGATGGGAATCGCTCAGGAGAATGGAACTGCCGAGATCCAGCCCATAGCGCGGGTTTGCCCCGAGCGGCATGGTCCAGGGTCCGTCGCGAAAGAACGCCCACCCGAGATAGTGGGTTTTCGGATCCTGGCCCTGGAGCCAGGCGATGTTTCCCGGGTCAAGGATCCGGTGCCCGGCCACGAGGAGAAAACTGCCGGCGCCCAGGGCAATGGGAGCAAGCCAATCAAATCCACGGACGAGCCTTCTGGTCATTGAGGATCGCCTGCCCGCCGTTGGTTCAGAGCTACGCCCCGCACTCTGATCGCGAAGCAGACGTACCGCTCAAGAGGCGCCCGCGCCATACACTTGGTCGCCTGGGCCATACCATGCCGAGTCGGCGCGTTCGGCGATCCGCTTCTCGAGCAACTCGAGCGCAAGATCGTAGAGTTCCTGATCGTGAGCGTTTCTCTCCAGGAGAAGCTGTCTCGCCTGCGGGCTCAGCTCGAAAGCATATCGCCGGGATTCGTTGTGCCGCGTCTCGACGTAAGGCGACAGGCCGTCCATGCAGCCTTGCAGGAGTTGTATTGACTGGTCGAACTTCTCGACGATGCCAAACCAGAATATCTCGCGCTCCAGGACGTTCAGCGCGGAGCGGAGATCGGGCCTGTGTCCCTGCGGATTGCGCGACAATCGATGAGACATGAGGTTGTCGGTTCTCGCGGCAATCGCGGGGATGTCCGACCGGACGAACTCGTCGAATGTCATGTCCTGTATCCATCGGACCACGCGGATATCGTCGGGATCGGCAGCCCGGAGCCAGTCGTCGGTCAATTTCGAGGGATCGTGCAGGGATGAGTAGTGCGAAAAAACCCGGTCGATCGGTGACCTGACCATCGTGACGACAGTGCCATCGAAACTTGAGCGCTTCAGGTCTTCAAAAAAGAAGTGTCCGTGGAAATACCGGCAGGTTGGGCGAGAGAAATAATCCTCGACGGGTCCGCCGTAGTAGTCTTCGCATACCTCGGATTCAGCGAAATGGGTTCTGAGGTAGGCTGACAGCTCCGTGCCTGCCGTCTTCTCGATGTGCAGGAAGGCCAGGGGCCGGGTCAGCGCCCTGATGTCCTGTCGGCGGGGCGGGCGGTTCTCGAAGACGCTGAGCGAAGCGGCGATGTGGTCCAGTGCCGGCAGCATGCTCCCGCTTCGGGACCACTCTGCCGCGATCCCGCAGAAGTGGTTCACGCTGGCCAGCACAGCACGGGAGGCCGCGCAATCCGTGGCCATGGCAACTGTCTGGCGCGCATAGTTCTTCGCGCTGAATATCGTGTTCGCCCATGCCGCGGCGCGAGCGCCCATCGTGGCTGCCGCGGCGCGATCGTTGACCAGGCTCGACAACGCGCGCTGGATGCCGCCAAGCTCGTCCTGCGGACTGACCTTCAGGACGCAGAGGTCCGGCAGTTCGGCATAGAATCCCGTATCGGTGACGATGATCGCCTTGCCCGCCATCATCGCTTCGATGGCTGATGCCGACGCGCCTTCAAGCGAGGGCCAGCGCAGGCACATCACGGCGTCGGCCGCGGCCATCTCGTCCGCAAGCATGTCGTCGGGCACCTCTCCGAGCAGCATCAACCGGACCCCGGTCTGCTCGGCGAACTCCGTCAAGGGGGCTGCGGCCTCCGGGGAGACCTGGCCGACGATCCGATAGACGACGCGCCCCCTCAGGATCGGATCGGCGGCAATGGCGGCGATGACGCTGATCGCCCGCTTGTTCGGATTGACGTTGCCGATGGTGAGCAGGCGAAACGTCCCGTCACCAACCCGGCTCGGTGCGGCCAGTGGGGCAGGGGGCGCGGCATAGGCCAGCGGCACGACGCGGACTGGCCCCGCGCAGGCGTTCAGGACGCGGTCGCAGCCCCAGTTGCTATGGGTGATGACGCCGGTCGCCATCTCGGACATCCACTCCGTGAGCGGGGCATCGCGATGGGTGCCGGCAACGAACTCCCGATTGTTTCCGTAGGCGAAGAACGTCCGGGCGACGTGCGGCCCATACCACCGCTCGAGTACCCGTTCAGCGCGGTCCCGCCGTCCGGTCGCCCAGGCCCAGAACAGGTGCCCCAGGAAGAAATCGTGGAGGCACACGATCCCCGGCACGCTCGGCAGCCATTCCAGCGCGCCACGGTGAAATTCGTAGTTGTCGCCGACATGGTAGATGACCGCGTCGGCGTCGCGGATGGCCTCTTCCAGCGGCGTGCCGGCATTCCACGCCAGCACGTCGCAGCCAAACGGATGCGATTCCGCGTCGAGGAGGTACTCCGCCTCGCTCCTCACCAGCGTGACGTGGTGGCCCAGCCACCGCAGCTCCCGCTCGACGAGCAGCGCCATGCGGCCGATCGCCGATTTCCGGAGGCCAGGCGCGAAGACGACCAGCCTCATGGCAGGAGCGCCTGCACGGTCCGCTCCCAGGTTATCCCCATGGCGTTCCAGCGCCGCCGCGCGGCGGCACCGTATTCCCTGGCCGAGGCGCTCTCCGCAAACACCCGGCGGAGGACGTTGGCGAGCGACGTCGCGTCGGGCGGGGCGACCCATCCCGTCTCCTCGTCGCTCACCAGGTCGAGGACGCCGCCACTGTCCGTGGTGGTGATGAGCGGCTTGCCCGCGCAGGCACCCTCCATCACCACATAGCCGATCGAATCTTCCATGAACGGAAGGTACGCGACCGCGGCGGCGTTGTTCAGGTAGGCGGCATAGGTCGATCGGGGCAGGAAGCGGAGATCCAGCTTGACCCTTTCCTCGAGGCCGTGGCGCGCGACGAGATCGACGAGCCGGCGCGCATCGTCCGGGCCGTCGGGGGGGCCGGCGACCACCAGCCCGATGCCGGGATCCACCTGCGCCAGTGCCTCGATCATCAGGTGCTGGCGCTTCATGGCGTTCACGCGCCCGCCCACGAAGACGTAGTCGCCGAAGTCGCCGCCGGGAAAATTCTCGGGATCGTTGAGTGGCGCCCGAAGCGGCGGGGCACTCCGGCGATGGGAGTGAAGGAGGCGCTCGCTGATCACCGGGGAAACCGTATGGATGGATCGGCACTCGGCAAAGCACTGCTCGTCTGCCGCCCTGATCATCTCGCGGAGGCCCGTGCCAACCTCGCCGGCCGGCAGGTTCGTGTGGCCGAGGTCGAACAGATCGTAAGCCTGGCGATACTGATGGACCAGCCAGAGCGACTTGCTCGGATGACGAATGAGATAGGCGGGAAACTTGAGCGCGATCACGTGATCGACGTTCCAGAGTTCAAGCGCCCGCACCATCATCATCTGGGACGGGATGACAGTCGCCGGCTCCCACTGAAACGGTATGCGCAGCAGTTCCGCTTCGTGCCCGGCCACGGCGAGATGGATCACGAGGTTGCGGGCGAGCTCCTCCGCACCGCCCCAGACGAAGGGCGCCATGTTGTTGACGACCAGCACCTTCATGCGAGGAGCCTTGCCACCACGTGCTCCCACGAAATTTCGAGTGAATCGAGCCGCTCCCGTGCCCTCTCCCCCATCACCTCCGTGCGGGGCCGGTCGCTGTAGAGCCGGTCGAACGCTTCCCCGAGCGCTTCTGGCGTGGGCTCTGCGACGAGGCCGTTGAAGCCGTCCTCGACCAGTTCGGTGACGCCGCCGGAGTCCGTTGTCGTGAGGACTGCCTTCCCCGCGTGGCTCGCCTCGAGGCTCGGATAGCCATAGCTGTCCTCGTCGAGCGGCACGTAGGCGGACGCGAGGCAATTCGCAAACAGGCCAACCTTCTCCTCTTCCGAGATCCAGCGGTTGTCGACGGTGACGCGATCGGCGAGGCCGAGCGCGACCACCCTTTCCTTCAGCCGCTGCATGTAGCCGCCGGCCGATGCGGCGCCCGCCAGCCTCAGCCGGACGGGGGTCCGGGTATGCGCCATCGCCTCGACGAGGAGGTGCTGGCGCTTGTGGTGCTCGAGACGCGATACGCACACGATTTCGTCGTTGAAGCCAAGGCAGTGGAATCGCTCCGGCTGGAAGAGCGGAGGGTAGAGCACTTCGCTTGCGACGCCATTGAACCGCCTGACG
>JBBQJU010000186.1:0-5378 GCA_038326215.1 Gemmatimonadales bacterium
GAGGCGGCTCGATGACCTGGGGCAGTCGTTCGCTCGGCGGCGTCGTCAACATTCTGACCAAGATTCCGTCGGCGTCGGGGCTTCAGGCGCAGGCCGAAGGGGGCACCGGCAACAGCTACCGGGGCACCCTCACGGGCAACCTGGTCGCCAAGCGTTTCCGCAGTTCCATCACGACGGACTGGGCGCGCACCGATGGCTATCTGGTCACCCGTCCTGACCTGAGAGGGTCGGCCGACGTGCCCTCCGGGGACGGGACCAAGGTGGTGACCGGTCAGGTTGGTTACGACCTCAGCTCGTCGCTCACGGCGACAGCGAGCGGCAGCTACTTCGACCTCGAGTCGCGCGGCCCCACCCCGGGCGGCGGCAACACCTCCGATGCGTCGGAAGTCCGCGTTGGATTGCGCTGGCTCACCGCGGGTGGGGGCGTATGGACGCTCCGCAGCTACCGGACGCACACCAATTACCTGAATTACAGCGGCATCGTCTCGAGTGACCGCAATACCGAGACACCGAACCGCGAGCAGGCGCAATCCGCCACCGTGATCGCTGGCTCGCTGCAGTGGTCGCAGCTGGTCGGTGGCCGTCACCAGATGGCAGCCGGCCTGGACCTGTCGAATGCCGACGGCACCGTCGATGAACTCGGCAACTACGCCAACGGGGCGTGGACGTTGAACCGCGGCAACGGTGGCCAGCAGCAGCTCGGCGGGGTCTTCCTCCAAGACAACATCCGCCTCAGCGATCGCTGGCAGGTGCAAACGGCGCTCCGCGGTGATCGGATGCGCAACGCGGACGGCTACCGACTCGACACCGCGCTCCCTGCCGGGACGGTGGTCGTCGACACGACCTACGCGAGGGCGACGCGCAGCTACCTCAATTACAGCATCGGGCTGCGTTACGAGGCCACGCCGCAGATGACGTGGCGGGCCGGGACCTACACCGCCCTCCGGGCTCCAACGGTGTACGAGCTCTACCAGACCAATTACTCGACCCGTGGCGCCGTCATCGCCGCCAACCCTTCGCTCCGCCCGGAGACATTGCGCGGCGTCGAGCTTGGCGTGGACCTGATGCCGTCACCGACCACCGTGCTCCGGCTCAACACCTTTCTGAACAAGGTGGATGACGCAATCCTTGACTACACCATCGGAACCTCGACCACCACCGGCCAGCGGTTCGCCGAGTGCGGGGTGGTGCCGCGCGGGCAGGCCTGCCGGCAGCGGCGCAACGTGGCGGGGCTCCGGACGCTGGGCCTGGAATCGGAGTTCGAGGTGCATCCAGCGGCGCACTGGAACGTCTGGGCGAGCTACACCTTCAATCCGACGCGTATCGACGCCCCGGGTGATCCACTCGACGGCCTGCTCGCCCGCGCTGCCGCAAAGCACATGGCCTCGGCCAGCCTCACCTTCGATCAGCCGCGATTCGCCACCATCACTCTCGAGCAGCGCTACGTCGGGCCACGGCAGGATGACGACCTGAACACCACGCCGCTCGACCACTTCTTCATCACCGGCGTGCGCCTGTCGCGTCAGCTCGTGCCGCAGGCGACGCTCTACCTGAAGGTCGAGAACCTCTTCGACACACGGTACGAGGTGACCCGCAGCACCAACGGCTACGCGGAGATCGCCATGCCCCGGTGGATCATCGTGGGGATGAAGTCCTCGTGGTGATCGGTCGCGCGTGACGGCGACGCTGTGCGCATAAGGCCCTCGCAGCGCGGCGAGGGCCAGGGCAAGTTCGTCCCGGCCACCGCGGAGGACACCCGCCACCAGCGCGCCTCCCTCCAGAGCGCGTGGCGAGAGTCCCGCGACCTCCTGCGGCAGCATCGCAAGCGGCTCAGCGCGGGCGTGCTCCTGATGGTGGTCAGCCGCGGCGCCGGATTGATCCTTCCTGCCTCCTCGAAGTATCTGATCGATCACGTGATCGTCGCGGGACAGTACGACCTGCTCCTCCCGCTTGCCGCCGTGGTCGCGGTCGCCACGCTGGTGCAGGCCAGTACTGGCTTCGCCCTGTCGCAGGTGCTGGGCATCGCGGCGCAGCGGGCCGTCGCCAACATGCGGCGGCGGGTGGAGGCGCATGTCCTCCGGCTCCCGGTCCGACAGTTCGACGCGACCCAGGTTGGTGTGCTGGTCTCGCGCATCATGTCGGACGCCGACGGGCTCCGGAATCTGGTGGGCACGGGGTTCACCGAATTGCTCGGTGGCCTCTTCACCGCCACCGCCGCCTTGGCGGTGCTGATCCATATCAGCTGGCAGATCACCGCCGTCGTGATCATCGTGCTGGCGATCTTCGGCGCCACACTCGCCGTCGCCTTCTCTCGGCTCCGTCCGGTGTTTCGTGAGCGCAATCGCCAGAGTGCCGAGGTGACCGGGCGGCTCGCCGAAACGCTCGGCGGGATCCGCATCGTCAAGTCCTACGTCGCCGAGCGGCGCGAGGATCTGGTCTTCACCCGGGGCATTCACAGGATCTTCCGCAGCAGCGCGATCTCGATCACGGGGTGGTCGCTGATCAGCGCGATGACGACCCTGGTCATCGGCGCGATCGCGGTCATCATGATCCTGCTCGGCGGCAACGCCCTCCGCGCCGGCGATCTCACGCTGGGTGACCTGGGGATGTACGTGCTCTTTGCCGGGCTGGTCGCCGCCCCGCTGATCCAGATCGCCCAGGTGGGGACACAGGTCGCCGAGGCGTTCGCGGGATTGGATCGGATCCGCGAACTGCTCGATCTCCCCACCGAGGATCAGGAGGATGCTGGTCGGGTTGCGGTGCCGCCACTGCGGGGTGAGGTGCGCTTCGAGGACGTCTGTTTCGAATACGTGGCCGGCGTCCCTGTCCTGCGGAAGGTCTCCTTCGTCGCGCCAGCGGGCACCACGACCGCGCTGGTGGGGGCCTCCGGTTCAGGGAAGAGCACACTGCTCTCGCTCCTCACCGCCTTCAATCGACCGACGACCGGGACAATCCGGATCGACGACCATGACCTCGCCTCGCTCCGCCTGCGCGAGTACCGCGGCCGACTCGGGATGGTCCTGCAGGACAACTTCCTCTTCGACGGGACGATCCTCGAGAACATTCGCTTCTCGAGGCCGGAGGCCACGCTCGAGGAGGTCCGCGCGGTTGGCCGCATCGCCCACTGCGACGAATTCATCGCCACGTTCCCCAGCGGCTATGACACCATCGTCGGCGAGCGCAGCGTGAAGCTCTCCGGGGGCCAGCGCCAGCGCGTGGCGATTGCGCGGGCGATCCTCGCCGATCCCGCGATCCTGCTGCTCGATGAGGCGACGTCCAGCCTCGACAGCGAGAGTGAGGCGATGGTGCAGGAAGGGTTGGCGGCGCTGCGGCGCGGGCGGACCTCGTTCGTGATCGCGCATCGGCTCTCCACCATCACGAGTGCCGACCGGATCCTGGTGCTCGAGGCGGGGGCCATTGTCGAGTCGGGGCGCCACGACGAGCTGCTGGCGCTGGGCGGTCGCTACCATGCGCTCTACCAGCGGCAATATCGGCGGGAGCAGAACCGCTTCACCAATCCGGGTGAGGAGCTTACGCCTCCGAGTTGATCGCCGAGCGGTGCTGCGGCCCCGCCGCGCCGCGCACCTCCTGGATCAGCGCGAGGAACTTCCCGACCACAACACCTTCCGACCAGTGAGCCGCTACCGCCGGCCGGGCCTGTGCTGCGAGGCCGTCACGATACGCAGGATCTTCGGCCAGGCGCCGGAGGATCACCTGCAATTCGTCCGGACGTTCGAAGAGCACGCCCGCGCCCGAGCGGGCAGCAATCTCCACGGCTGGGCCGAGTCGCCGTGCCACGAACGGCACCCCCGCCTGCAGCGACTCGATCAGCACGCGTGCGAATGCCTCGAACCCCATCGAGGGGACGATGGTCGCAATCGCATCCCGATAGAAGTCCGCCATGCGTTCGTAGGCAATCCGACCGAGGAAGTGCACATTGGGGAGGTCACGCCCCACGGCCCGGAGCCGCTCGCCATCGCGACCCTCCCCGGCGATGAGCAGGTCGATCTCGGGGAACGCGCGAAAGAGCGGAATGACATCGTCGAGGCCCTTGATCCGCTCAAGGCGACCGACAAAGAGGAAGTAGGGCCGTTGGCGCGCCGGCCCATCTGGCTCGCCGCCGGGATCGACGCCGGGCGCCAGGTCCGGGACGAAGTTGGGGAGCACCGTCATCGGCCGCGTCACGCCGCCTTCCCGGTGCTTGTCACGACTGAATTCGCTGAGGGCGATCACGAGGTCCATGTTCGCGAGACCGCGCGCCATCGCGCCGGTGTAGCGCCAGAGCTGTGGCGGACGTCGGTAGGCGAGGGTGCAGCGCAGACAGGTCCGGGTGGTGCAGGGCTCGCGCTGGTTGCGCAGCAGCACATGGGTGGCGCAGACCAGCCAATGTTCCCGCGCCACGTAGACGGTCGTGGCCGACGTTGGCCAGGTGAGCATCCCGGGCCCCCCGATCAGCGACGGGTTGTGATACATCACCACATCGAAGCCGCCGTCCACAACCAGTGCGCGGAGCCGCGACCGATGCAGGACCGGGGCGCCGACCTGATGCACCAACAGCGAGGATACCACGGGCCAGCGGCTCCGCAACGGAATGACCTCGATGCCCTGGTCGTCATCGTTGGGGGGATGGGGCGGGAGCGCGCCACCCTGAAGCGTCGCGAACGCGTCGGCCGCATGCACGACCGTGACGTGATGGCCGCGGCGCACCAGCGCCCGCGACCACTCGCGGATGCTGATCGCATCGCCACCGAAGGAATGTGGGGGGTAGAACGTGCAGACCATCAGGAAGCGCATGCTGACACTCGACCTATGGAGCGGAGGGGAATCGAACCCCTGACCCCCTGCTTGCAAAGCAGGTGCTCTCCCAACTGAGCTACCGCCCCGTACAGCCCGCAAAGTAGCGCGGTCCCCCCCGAGGAAAAAGGCGTCAGCGCACCCAGTCCCGTGGCGCCAGCATGGCGATCAGCCGCGCCTCCTCGCTGCCGGGGGCGAACTCGGGGGCATAGTCCCAGGCGGCCAGCGGCGGCAGCGACATCAGCACGCTCTCGATCCGGGCGGCCGTCTGCAACCCGAAGATCGTCCCGCGATCATGGACCAGGTTGAACTCGACATACCGGCCGCGGCGGAGCAGCTGAAAGTGGCGTTGGGCCTCGGTGAACGGCAGCTGCCGCCGCCGGTTCACGATCGGCCCATACGCCGCCGGCAGCACGGCCCCGATGGCATGCACGAACGCGTGCAGCGCCTCGCGTGCCGGCATCCCGTCGCGCCCGGGGCGCAGGTTGTCGAAGAAGACGCCGCCCACGCCGCGCCGCTCGTTGTCGCGATGCGCGTTGACGAAGTAGTCGTCACACCACGCCTTGAAGCGCGGATAGTACGCC
>JBBQJU010000187.1:0-5351 GCA_038326215.1 Gemmatimonadales bacterium
CAACGCCGCGCCAAATCCCTGGATGCCATAGCTGCCCGCCTTGTCCATCGGCTCGCCGGTCGCGACATAGGCGCGCAGGTGCGCCTCGTCGGCGGGGCGGAAGACCACGACCGTTTCGTCGCTCGCCTCGAACTCGCGCCCCTGGCTGATCAGGCAGATCGAGGTGATCACGGTATGACGACGTCCCTGCAATCGCAGCAGCATGGCGAGCGCATGGTCGGCGTCGCTCGGCTTTTCGAGGATCTCGCCATCGACCACCACGATGGTGTCAGCCCCGAGTACGAGTTCGCCCGGCACCGCGCGCGCCTTGTCGCGCGCCAGTCGGCGCGAGTAGGCCGACGGCGTCTCACGCGGCAGCGGAATTTCCTGCACATCAGCGGGGGTGACCAGAATCGGCAGGTGCAGCATCTCGAGCAGTTGCCGACGTCGGGGCGACGCGGACGCGAGGACGAGGGTCGGCATCATGCGGGAGAACGCTCCAGGATCAGGGTGACCGGACCATCGTTGACCAGTGCGACCTGCATCTCCGCGCCGAATTCGCCGCTGGCCACGGTGAGCCCCACTGCGCGCAGCACGGTGAGGAAGCCTTCGTAGAGCGGGATCGCCTCCTCAGGCCGTGCCGCCCCGATGAAGGAGGGTCGGCGCCCCTTGCTGGCATCGCCATAGAGCGTGAACTGCGATACCACCAGCACGGCCCCGCCAACCGCAGCGAGGTCGAGATTCATCTTCCCCTCCGCATCCGCGAACAGCCGAAGCCCGATGACCTTCTCCGCGAGCCACACCGCCTCGGCGTTGGTGTCACCGGGGGCCACCCCGATCAGGAGGAGGAACCCCTGGCCAATTTCGCCGGTGATGCGGCCGTCGATGGTGACGGAGGCCTGGCGGACACGTTGCAGGACGATGCGCATGCGGAGAAGATAGCCGAGGCGCGGGAAGGCGCCGGGGGCGCGTTGACGGGCCGTTGAGACGCGTGGGCGATCATCGGGCTTCCTTCATCCTGGAGCCGACGTGTCTCGTGCTGTGATCCTCGCCGTGTCCTCGCTGCTGTGCCTGACGGCCCCGCTCCCCGCCCAGCGGGAGATCTCCGTCCTGGGCCTCACCGGCAATAGCGCGGGCCATGCCCGCGCCGATGCCGATCCTGATCGTCCCACGATTGCGCCCGATCATCCCGCATCATGGCAGGTGGGCATCACCAGCGATCGCGGGCCGTGGCGCGTGGCCCTCCTGGTACGCCACACGCAGGCCGACCTTGGCATCCGGGGCACCGAAAGCGCGGTGCTCACCCGCGGGGCAATCAGAACATGGGGCGTCGGCGCCGAAGTGGGGCGGCGCGTCGCCGGGCACGCCGACGCACCGACGCTCCATGCCCTCGTCGGCCTCGGCGCCGCACGGACCACCTTCCCCGTGACCGGTGGCGACCCGCGCAGTGTGGTCGTCGGGCGGCTGGCGTTCGTGGGGGGCGTCCCCCTGACATCGCGATGGCGCGCCGTGGTGCGGGGCGAGGGCGGCATCGGCGGTGCGCTCTTCGGCGCAGACGAACTGCCGCCCGGCTACGCGGTGCGCGCCGGGCGGGAGTGGAGCATCGGGGTCGGGCTGGGCTGGCGCCTGTGAGGCGGGTTCAGCGACCGCCACCGAGCAGCTTCTTCTGGGCCGCCAGGTCGCGTTCAAGCCGTCCGCACATCAAGTCGCAGAGTTGGAAGACCTCGCGATCGGAGAGGCGGTACCAGGTGAAGAGGCCCTCCTTCCGGCGCGCGACGTAGCCATGCGCATGCAACTGCTGGAGATGCTTCGAGACGTTCGCCTGCCCGAGCCCCGTGCTTGTCACCAGATCCGTGACCGTGGCCTCACCCTGGCGGAGCGCCGACAGCAGGCGCAAGGGGGTCGGGTCGCCGAGCAGCTTGAAGCGCTCGGCGACCCATTCGAGGACGGCGGGAGTCATCGCGACCTTGCCCATCACCACTCCAGTGTTGAATTACTAAACAACTAGAGAGTAATGTAGTTGTGGACGACCGGAGGCGCCAGCCCCGGCCGCTCGTCACTCCACCGTCACCGACTTGGCGAGGTTGCGGGGCTGGTCGACGTTGCAGCCGCGGGCGATGGCCACATAGTACGAGAAGAGCTGCAACGGGATCACGGTCAGGACCGGCGTGAGCAGGTCGAGCGTCTCCGGCACGATAAACGTGGCTTCGGCCAGCTGGGAAATCTCCTCATCGCCGGCGTTGACAATCGCGATCACCCGCCCGCCGCGCGCACGCACTTCCTGAATGTTCGAGACGATCTTGCCGTGCACGGCGTCCCGCGGCGCAACGACCACCACCGGCATGTTCTCGTCGATGAGGGCGATCGGGCCGTGCTTCATTTCGGCGGCCGGGTACCCTTCGGCGTGGATGTAGGAGATTTCCTTCATCTTGAGCGCGCCCTCGAGCGCGGCCGGGAAGTTCACCCCGCGACCGAGGTAGAGGGCGTTGCTCGACTGGGCAAACTTCTCGGCGAGCACCTTCAGCTCGTCGGCACGGTCCAGGATCTCGCGGACCTGACCGGGCAGCTTGGACAGCGCCTCGATGTAGCGACGGCCCTCGAGCAGTGACATGTTCTTGAGGCGCGCAAAGCGCAGCGTCACCATGGCCAAGGCCACGACCTGTGAGGTGAACGCCTTGGTGCTGGCGACGCCGATCTCCGGACCGCAGCGCAGGTAGAGGCCGCCATCCACCTCACGGGCGATGGTCGAGCCAACGACGTTCACGAGGCCGATGGTGCGCGCCCCGCGCTGCTTCGCCTCGAGGAGCGCCGCCAGCGTATCGGCCGTCTCGCCGGACTGCGAGATCGCGATCACCAGTGTGTCGGGGTCGACGATCGGATTGCGGTAGCGGAACTCCGAAGCGTACTCGACCTCGGTCGGGATCCGTGCCAGCTCCTCGATCATGTACTTGCCGATCAATGCCGAGTGCCACGACGTCCCGCAGGCGGTGATGATGATCCGCTTGATCTTCTTGGCCTCGTCGTCCGACAGCTTCAGGCCGTACACGCGCACGTTGCCGCTCTCCTCGAGGAGGTGGCCGCGCATCGTGTTCTCGAGCGACTCCGGCTGCTCGAAGATCTCCTTCAGCATGAAGTGCTCGAAGCCGCCCCGCTCGATGGTCGCGAGGTCCCATTCGATCTCGTTGATCGGCTTGTCGACGTGGCGCGACGTCAGCGTCCGCACCCGGTAGCCATCGGCCGTCAGCACCGCCAGCTCGCCATTGTCGAGGTAGATGACCTGGCGGGTATGCTCGAGGAGTGCCGATTGGTCGGAGGCGACGAGGTTCTCGCCGTCGCCGATGCCGAGGATGATCGGCGAGCCGTTGCGGGCCACGATCAGCACACCGGGCTCGTCGCTGGAGATCACGCAGATGCCGTAGGCGCCGTTCACATCGCGCAGCGCCGAGGCGACGGCCTCTTCCAGATTCCCCTCGTAGAAGGCGCCGACCAGGTGGGCCAGCACTTCCGTGTCGGTCTCCGACGTAAAGACATGGCCTCGCGCCAGGAGGGCCTTCTTGATCGACGCGGCGTTCTCGATGATGCCGTTGTGGATCAGCGCGATCTTGCCGCTCTGATCGGTGTGCGGGTGGGCGTTGGGCGTCGTCGGGCCGCCATGCGTGGCCCACCGGGTATGGCCGATGCCCGTCGTCCCGATCGGCTCGTTCCCGTCGATTTCGCCGGCGAGGATGCCAAGCTTGCCGGCCGCCTTCCGGATATCGAGTGTGCCACCATCGACAACGGCGATGCCGGCGGAGTCATAGCCGCGGTATTCCATCCGACGGAGCCCATCCATGAGGATCTTGGAGGCCTGACGGGGTCCGACATAACCAACGATACCGCACATGGCTCGACTCCTTGGGGGGCCTCAGCTCGCGGCGCGGGCCTTGGCAATCAGGGCTTCTGCGTCGGCCGCCGTCGGCGCTTCCGCAATCAACCGCACAATCGGCTCGGTCCCCGATGGGCGGACATGGAGCCAGCGATCCGACCAGGCCAGGCGCAGGCCATCGCGGTCATCCGCCTCGGCATCGGGCCAGAGGGCCCGGAGCGCGGCGTACTGGGCGACCAAATTGCCACCCCGGGGGGCCTTCGCCTTGACGATGACGTATCTGGGGGCGGAACGCACCACGGCGCCCAGCCGTTCCCCGGTCGCCGCCAGGTATTGCAAGATGAGGGCCGCCCCAAGCGGGGCATCCCGGCCGACGTGCAGGGCCGGCAGAATCACCCCGCCGTTCCCCTCCCCCCCGATCACTGCCCGCTCGGCCACGATCGCCCGGGCGACATTGGCTTCCCCGACCGGCGCCCGGACGAATCGCGCCCCGCCCGACCGGGCCGCATCCTCCACCACCAGCGACGTCGAGAGGTTGACCACTACCGTGTGGGGCCCGCTCCCGACTGGCTGCCGGGCCAGGACCGCCCGGGTGGCGACGGCGAGGGTGTAATCCTCGCCGATCGGAGTGCCACTCTCGTCCACCAGCGCCAGCCGATCAACATCCGGATCCACCGCCATGCCGAGGTCGGCGCCGGAGACGCGCACCAGCTCGCCCAGCTCGCCCAGGTGCTCGGGGATCGGCTCCGGCTCGCGGGGGAAGCGCCCATCGGTCTCGAGGTTGATCCCCGTCACCCGCACACCGAGTCGCTCGAAGAGCGCCAACATCGACGGGGCCCCCGCGCCCCGGACGCAATCAAGTGCGACGTGGAAGTTGGCGGCGCGGATCGCGGGGACGTCGATCTCGGGCAGCGCGAGGATGGCGTCCAGGTGGCGCGCTACCGCGTCCGGATCATCGCACCGGGTACCGATGGTATCCCAGCCGCTCCGCGGCGGCCCCTCGTCGGCCAGTCGGCGCACCATCGCCCCGGACTCGGCGTCGAGAAAGATGCCGTCCGGGCCGACGAACTTGAGGGCATTCCACTCGATCGGATTGTGGCTTGCCGTGAGAATCAGCCCGGCACCGGCGTGGTGATGCTCGACCGCCATCTGCACCGTCGGCGTCGGCACCATCCCGACGTCGATCACATCGACGCCTACCGATTGGAAGCCGGCGGTGGCGGCCAGCATAAACATCGGCCCCGACGTCCGCGCGTCCCGCCCGATCACGACGCTGCGACCCCCGCGGCTACGCACCCAGGCGCCGAGGGCCGCGGCATGTCGTGCCACCAGTTCGGGGGTCAAGTCAGTGCCGACATGACCGCGCATGCCGGAGACGGAGATCATCAAGGTTTCGGACATCGGTGAACCACCCTCGTGCCTGAGACGTGCCGGGTACCGCGACGCGCCGCAAGCTACCGGGTCCAGTCTGGGTTCCACAATTGCGCCTTGCCCCAAGTTGGTGCGG
>JBBQJU010000188.1:0-5348 GCA_038326215.1 Gemmatimonadales bacterium
CACGACGTCGCTGACCCGCAGCGCCTGATTCGTCGGGGCCTCCACCGCGGCGAGCCGGGCCAGCGCCCCCTTGCCGCCATCCTGCGTCAACACCAGCGTGGTGGTGTAGCGGCCGGCCGGGACCTTCATCTCCGCGACCCCCGTCAGGTACTGCCCCTCCTTGAGTGGCGTCGCCGCCGCGAATTGCCGCAACGAGTCGAGCTCATAGCGCGCCCCCGTCGCCTGGTCGATCGAAAGGAGACGCACCCGCACCGGGTAGATCGCGCGCCCGCCTGCCTCGGGCGGTGTCGTGTACGAAAGTTTTTCACCAGGGAGGGCAAAGGCAACGACCAGCCGCGGGGAGCCGCCGCCGGTGCGATCGAGACCATAGATCTGGGTGATTGGATCGAGTGGCGCCTCGAAGGTCCGAGGGAACGCGTCGCTGGTCACCGCCCTGGTAATCTGGGCGATGCCGGCGTTCCGCTGTTCGCGGATGATGTTCGGCGACACGCGCGCTTCGGAAGCGCCCCGCTGCCGCTGCTGCCCATTCCACTGTCCGCCGCGCCCAGCGCCGAGCGCGTCGGCCTGCAGCCGATCGCAGAGTCCGATCCCTCCGCCGCAGAGCTGGTTCAGCGCCTCGGCACTCGACCCCGCCGGCGTCGGCACCAGGACGCTCGCCCCGGCGGATCCATCAAAATCCGCTTCGGCGAAGTAAAGCACCAGCGGGTCCTCGCCCTGACGTCGGTAGAGCCACGCTTCCCCGGCGGTGCCCCCGACTGTCTGGGTCTTCAGGTCGGGCTTCCCATGGCGGATCCAGATCACGCCGCGATCATCCATCAGGTCCTGGGTGACGGAAAAGATCCGGAACGGCACATTGATGCCCGACGTCGAGGCATAGGCGTCCGTCACGGCGAGGTCATTGGCCGCTTCGAGCGCATCCGCCGAGGGCGCCGCGGCATCGCTGCTGACGGTGTTGGGCGGCATGATCCAGCTCTGATCGGTCGCGACGGCCACGCTGCGCACCTTCTGCCGACCGACCTGCGGCACGGTGATCTGGAAATTCTTCACCGCGAACTCCAGGCGGGTGTAGTGCTCGATCAGCCGGTCGCCGGACTCGCGCCCCTCACGCACTTCCCGCTCGCCCCAGAACTTCTCAAGCCATGCCGTGCGCGCGGGCACCGCGGTGGAATCCCACGCCGCGAGTTCGAGCGGCGTCGCCACCCATGCCAGTTCCTCCCGATAGCGTCGCTTGGCCTCAGGCGTGGTCGTGCGTGCCGCCCCGGCAAAGAGCAGCCCGCGACCCTCGACCGGTCGACCGGCCTTGTGGAGCGTGCGAGCCAACTCGAGCATGGTGACACCGCTGTCCGCCCCGCGCGCCATCGCCTCGCTCAGCAGCACCACGGCGGTGTCGACCTGACCGGCCTCGCGTTCAAGGCGACCGAGTGCCAGCCGCGCCGCCGGGCTCAATGCCAATCCGCCGCGCAGCCGCTTGAGCAGTGCCAGCCCGTCGCCCACGCGCGAGGCGCCCTCGCGCGGCATTGGGGCACGGGCCAGCGCCTCCGCGGCACCGACGAGGGCCGGCTCGAGCTCCAGCGCCCGCGTGAGGGCAGCGCGCGCGCCGGCAATCCAGCTCACCCCCACCGACTGCCGCGGCCCTTCACGCGAGAGCACCTTGAACCGGGCCAACTCGAGCCGCACCACGCCGAGTCCGTACCAAGCGGTGGCCCATTCGGGTTGTTCCTCGACGGTGCGCCGCAGGAGCGCCTCACCACGATTGGCGTCGTCGACCGACTCGCCCAGCTCGGCCCGACGCGTCAGCAGGAGCCCCTCGCAGAGGCGGCCGATCGATCCGGCGCGCGCCGCGCATTGCGTCGGATCGGGGACGTCGGCAGGCCGCTTGGCCCGAGCCATCCCGGCGAAGAGCGAGTCAACCAGCGGGCGGTCCTTCGCCTCCTGCGCGCGCAGCGGAACGGCGATGAGGACGAGCGCACACGCAACACGGCAGATCGAGAACTGGCGGATGGGAACCTCGGAGCAGCGTGAAGTCGATGGGGCCGCACACGACAGGACGGCGACGTACCGGAAGGTACGTCACCGCCGCCACACAGGTTGCAACCGACTCACGGCTCGGCTGGCTTCGCCGAATCGGTCGTGGTCAGGAGGCGGATGGCCGCCAGCGTCCGCTGGCGGAGCCGTTCCCGCTGCTCGATCGCCCCCGAAGGGCCACAGAGGGCGCGATCGAACTCGCACACGGCGAAGTAGGCTTCGGGTGGCGCCGAGGCGAGGAGCATCGTGTTCCCCGACGAGCCGTCGAAGAGCGCCTCGGTGAAGAAGACCACCACGGTCTTCCCGCCGCGCGCATAGACCCAGCCTTCGACGCGCGAGTCCGAGGCATAGCGGCGCGCCACCGGCGCACCCTGCCGAACGAAGATCACGCCCCGGTCATCGAGCTCCCCCTGGCCAGGGAGATAGTCGCGGAGCGGTGAGCCGATGCCGAGGTTGCGTTCATAGAGGTCGCCAGGCGCGGTCGATGCGGTCCGGATGATCGGCGCCCGACCCCGCTTTGGTTGAATGCGATAGTCGGTCAGGGCCACGTCGAGCCGGCGCACATGCTCCGCGAAGCGGCCCCCGGCGGCGAGGCCATCGCGAACGTCGCGCTCGTTCCAGAATGCCAGGAGTTGAGCTGGGCGGTCCGTTGATGCCGTCGCATCCCAGACGGCGAGCTCCTTCGGCGTCGCAATCCAGGCAATGTCACGCCGAAACCGAGCCCAATCATCCTGACCGTCCGCCCGCTTCGCCGCCGCGTGATATGCAGCCAGTGCCTCGGCGGGGTGGCCGGCCCGCGCCAGCTCACGCGCACGTGTGAAAAGCACGGCACTGCTGTCGAGCGAGTGGGCGGAGAGGGTGGCGAGCAGCGGGGATGGTGGATCGACCGGCGTCGGAATCGCGAAGGTGAGACTCAGGAGGGCTGGCAGCAGCATCGTGATCGGCTCCGAAAGGGGATGCCCCCCTCCCAGCGCAAGGGAAAGGCCGCTCCACGATGAGCAGCTAAGTCATTTCCCAGAAATCACTTAATCAGTTTCCCGCAGGCCGCGCTCGGGCAGCGGTGTCCTTGGATGAGGACACCGCCGTCCTCCGGGGTCATCGCTTGTTTTGCAGCGAGAGCCCGTACTGAAGATGGAGGGCATAGTTCATCGTCGTGGCCCGGCCATCAGCGATCTTGGCGCTGATCGTGGTGGCGGTGACCGCGGCCGTCAGCGAGCCATAGGTGTAGGGGAGGAGCTTAAGTCGCCGCGCCACGCCGGCCTCCAGCGTCGCCGCGCCGAGGTCATAGCGAGAACCGAAAATCCCGTTCGACCGACCATAGGAACGGCCCCGGACCGTACTGAACGGGACGACCAGCGTCGGTCCAGCACCGACCGCGAGCTCCCACCCCTTGGTGCGCCAGAGCCGCTCGACCAGCAACATGTTGATGCCGTTGGTGATCCTGAACCGGGTCACCTCCGGGGTCGGATTGTCCAGATAGAGCTTGTGGTGCATGTAGTGGAAGGCCCACCCTCGATCGTCAGACCATTTGGCGACTCGGCCGGAGTAGTACCAGGTCGGGCGCCAGGGCCGGGTACTCCAGTTCGGGGTCAGGGTGATGTCGGGCTGACCCTTCTGGGTGAAGGTGATTGGGGCCCGGGCATTCCAGGCATCACCAAACCAGGCTTCGAGGCGCCATTGGGCCGCCACTGGGGCGGGGTGCATGGCGAGGAACAGCAGAAGCAGGAGCGGGCTTCGACGAATGAACGAGCAGGAAGGCATCGGCAGGAAACCGGTGGGTCAGAGTAAAGGGAGGCCGAAGGATACTCCCGGGGCAGGGGCGCTTGCAGGACTCGTGGCAAAAGGGGCCGAATCCTTATCGATTGGCGAGGCTCACTTGGCCCCGCAAAGGGTTGCCCCTGAGGATTTCTCCACCCTTTGCGGGGGTGCCGTGCGGTGGCTCCACTCTTGCGCCAAGAGCGACCCGATGTTTCGTTAGTGTACAGGGATAGACAGATGCTACACCGTTATTTGGTCAGGAGTTACGAAGTTTTCCGGGTGGGGTCCACCCCGTGGCAGTGTTGTCAACCAGGAGGAAGGAAATGCGTTTCACAGGGTACGTTGCGGCTATCGCGCTGATCGCGGTGGCTCCGTTGGCCGCCCAATCGAAGGGCACTTTTGAGATCGGCGGCTTCGGTCGATATACCGATTACACCAACGCCTACATCGTCCGTGGTCCGGACGACAACCACATTGGCGGCGGCGGGCGACTCGGCTACTTCGTCGGCAACAACCTCGCATTCGAGCTGTCTGGGTCGCTCAATCCGACCGACCTCAAGCGCGACCAGCCGTCGATTCCGTCGACCATCGGCGCGATCTCGCGCCCGTTGCGGCACTCGGTGGGCAATGTGCAGCTCGTCTACAACGCTCCCGTCACCGGCCTCTTCTCGCTGATGGTCGGCGCGGGCCCGAGCTACACCAAGCTCACCAAGGGCATTGACGAGGGCTATCTCGGCGTCAGCGGCCTCGTCGGCTTGCGTATCAAGCCGGCCAGCTGGCTGAACCTGCGCCTCGAGACCATCGCTGACTACATCCCGAGCGGCTTCGGCGACAACTCGAACACCTACCTCGGTCACCAGGCGGGCGTCTCGCTGTTGTTCGGCAACGGCGGGTGTAACCACGCCGAGGACATGATCGGCATCACGCCGATGAGCGCCACGCTGCAGCCGAACGGCACGCAGAAGTTCACCGGCGACGCGACCTACTGCGGCAAGCCGGACGCCGTGGTCTACCGCCTCAGCGGCCCGGGCAAGGTCGATTCGCTCACCGGCATGTACACCGCCGCTGGCGAAGGCACCGCGCAGGTCATGGCCTACAGCCGCAAGGGCAAGCTGATGTCGACGGCGAACGTCACCGTTCGCGCGCCGGTCGTTGCACCGCCGGCCGCGCCGGTCGCGCCCACCCCGCCGCCGGCCGCGCCGGTCAAGCCGGCCTACGCGTTCGCGCTGCAGTCGGTCCACTTCAAGTTCGATCGCTCGGACCTGACGAAGGGCGGCATGGACACGCTGAACACCGTCGCCACGACCCTCAAGGAGCATGCTGAGGTCAATGTCGACGTCGTCGGCCACACCGACTGGATCAGCACCAACGCCTACAACATGAAGCTGTCGCAGGCGCGTGCCGAGACCGTCAAGAAGTACCTCATCTCGCAGGGCGTCGCGGCCGACCGGATCGCGGTCAAGTGGCGTGGCGAGGAAGAGCCGATCGCGGACAACAAGGACGCGGCCGGCCGTGCGAAGAACCGCCGCGTGGAAATCAAGGGCGGCAACTAAGCACGACGCATC
>JBBQJU010000189.1:0-5263 GCA_038326215.1 Gemmatimonadales bacterium
GGCCGCGCGTGAATCAAGGGTCAGGACGAGGAAGCCGTACTCCGCCGTCGCGGTCGGCGGCGTCCAGAGCTCGCGCGTCGCCGCCGAGGCCGGGCCGCCGTAGATCGAAAGCAGCGCCGGATACTTCTTGGAGGGGTCGAAGTTCGACGGATACTGGATCATGCCGAGCAGCGGCGTCTTGCCATCGGCGGCGAGGTAGCTGAACACCTCGGCCTTCTTCAGGCCCAGTGCGTTGAACTTGGTCATGTCCGACTTGGCCAGCTCCGCGACGACCTTGCCCGAGGCGTCGAGCATCTGCGTGAAGGGCGGGACGTCGTGGGCCTGCGCCACGTCGATGATGAACTTGGCGTCGGGCGAGAGCGTCACCGCGTGGGTGTACGCCTTGTCGGTCAGGCGGACGTCCCCCTTGCCGTTCAGGCCGACGCGGTGGAGCTGCACCTTGAGGAAATTGTCCCCGTCGCGGGCGGTGTACCACAGCACGCCGGCGGCCTCGTCGAGCTTGACGATGCTGACGACCTCGAACTGATGCTGCGTCACCGGGGCGATCAGCTTCCCGGAGAGATCGTAGAGATAGAAGTTCTTGAAGCCGTTCCGCTCGGAGACCCAGAGGAAGCGGTTGTTGTCGGCGAGCCACGTCTGCTGCGGCCGGTTCTCGACCCAGCCGGTCGGCCACTCTTCACGGATCACGACGCGGCACTTCCCGGTCTCCGGCGAACAGGCCGCGAACTCCAGGATGTTCTGGCGGCGATTGGTGCGATTGACCAGCAATTCCTTGCCGTTGGGCGACCAGCGCACATTGTAGACGTAGTGGCCGACGACGTCATTGCTCCATGGCGTGCCGTCGCGGATGTCCAGCTTGACCGACTGCTTCGCGGCCACATCATAGACAAAGAGATCGACGATCGGATTATCGACGCCGGCCTTCGGATACGCCTCGATATCGAGCGAGGTCTGGATCTTGGTCTGATCCATCTGGATGTAGTAGTCGGGCACCGGCTTCTCGTCGAAGCGATAGTACGCAACCTTGGTGCTGGTCGGATTCCACCACATCGCGGTGGTCTGGCTCAGCTCCTCGCCGTAGACCCAGCTCGCGGTGCCGTACTTGATCCGCTCCTTCTCGCTGCCGTCGGTCGTGATCGGCGTGCCATTGCCGCCGCTGCTGTCGGTGAGGACGAGGTTCCGCTCACGATACACCGCCTTCATTGTCCCGTTCGGCGCGATGGTCTCCGTGGCCTGCCGCCCCCGCTCCACGCCAGCACCACCCCGCCCACCCGCACCCCGCCCGCCCGCCGCCGGCGCGACCGGCGTCCCGGCCGTCATGGTTTCAGCGATCTTCTTGGTCGCCGCATCAAAGCGATAGCGCTTGGTGTCGGCGACATACTCGTAGGCGCTGCCGCCATCCACCCAACTGCCCTGCACCGTCCCCAGCTTGACCACGCCGTTCAGCTGCGGCGCCATCCGGGTGTACTGCTCGTAGCCGGGCATGCTCTTGAGACGGTCCTGCGCGAGCAACGCCGTCGGCAGCAGCGCGAGCAGGATCAGGGCCGAGGGGAAGTGCCGTGTCGTCACGTCGGGAACTCCGGGAACAAGGGAGGGAAGGTTGGCCACACGGGTGAACAGTGACCGGCACGCAGGGGCCGCGTCACCATTCACCCTGCACTCGGTTATCGCTGTGCCGCGGCAATTGCCGCCTTGAGTTCATCATACGCCGTCGGATCGATCTCGCGGAACGGCCGCATCACCTTGGCGATCTTGCCGTCCTTGCCGATGACGAAGAGCACGCGGCTGTCCATCATCCCGCCCGCCGTCGCCACATCATACGCCTTGCCGACGCGGGCGTTCACATCGGCCCCGAACCGGAAAGGAAAGGCCTCATCCTTGGCCCACGACGCCTGGGCCTCGGGGGTGTCGGTCGAGATCGCGATCAACTGCGCGTCCTTGCCGAAGAGCTCGGCATAACGATCCCGGTAGGCTTTCATCTGGATGGTGCAGCCAGAGGTGCGGGCCCGTGGAAAGAAGGCGAGCACGACGACCTTCCCCTTCAGCGAGGCCAGCGTGACGGGGGCCGCGGCGGTGCCATCCTTCCCGGACAGCGTCATCGAGAAGGCCGGGGCCACGTCGCCGACGGCGGGGCCCTGGGCGGGCAGCGCCGCCGGAGCGAGAAGGAGAGCAGCGAGCAGTGAGGAACGGCGCATGACACACCTGGCTGAGTCGGGGAAACGGGCTGCCGAGAAGACGGCGTAACCTTCAAATATAGCGCTCAGCGCCGCTCGATACGGATGATCCTTCCGAAATCGTCGTCCGCGAGATAGATCCACCCATTGGGTCCCACCGCGACCCCGGCCAGGCGCAGCGTCCCGGGCCGATCCGCGCTCCGGAGGAGAATGCGCGACGGACCGGACGGCGCGCCGGAGGCGTCAATCGGCTGGAAGAGCAGTTGATGCCCTGCCTCAGGGAGTGGCGCACGACTGCGCGACCCGTGGAAGGCGATCAGAAGCCCCTGGCGCCAGCCCTCCGGCATGGCGTCGGTGGCCATCGCGACCGCCATTGGCGCCCAGTGTCCTGGAAATCCCAGGGTGGGCTGGGTTCGCGTGTCGCAGGCCGCTCCAGGCTGGCTGGCGTACTCGGGCGCCACGACCAGCGTGGTTGGGCCAGCGTACCGCCACCGCCCCATGCAGTAGGGCCAGCCGAAATCGGCGCCTTTGGTCACCCGGAGGAGGAGTTCGGCGGGTTGATCTGCCGATTCCTCATCGCGCACCCCCCACGTGCGGTTGAGGAAATCGCGGCCATGCGAAAGCGCCCAGAGCGTCTCGGTGACCGGATCCTGAGCCATTGCCATCGCGTTCCGGAGCCCAGTCGCATACCGACTCCCGACCCACATCCCCTTGCCCGACGGTGGCGGCACGAAACGCCAGATGCCGGCCCGGGTGATCAGTTCCGGGCATGGCCACTGCCCCGGGAGGCGTGCGGCGTCCTCCGCCCCACCGACTTGACAGTTGTCGCTCGCGGAGCCGATCGAGACGTAGAGGGCCCCATCGGTGGATGCGACAATGCCCTTCATGTAATGGGCCCAGCCACTTCCGCCGGCCGGCAGCCGTTCGACGATCCATTCCCCCGGCCCCGTCGGCTGGCGTGACGAGGCCGGCCAGGGGATCCGGTAGATGCCGATATCGGCGGCGAAATAGAGCCAGCCGGACCGCCAGGCCACGCCGGTCCCTCCTTCCCCGGGGCCGAATCGGGTGATCACGTCGGCGCGGCCATCGCCGGTCGTGTCCTGCAGGGCGACCAGCCCGGGCGCCAACTTCGTCGCGGCGATCACCACCCCCGTCGGGTGGATGACCAGGTGCCGCACCGGCCCGACCTTCTCGGCGAAGGGCCGCACGCAGAAGCCGGCGGGCACCACGAGGGGGGTGAGGTAGCCGTCGCAATCCCGGCCCTGGGCGGCGAGGGGGGCGACAAGGACGGCAAGCAAGAGGCAGAGAAAGGGCATCTCGGGACTCCCCGACTATTTTGGTCGCATGAGCCATCAATACATCTTCACGATGCGGGACCTTCGCAAGATCGTCCCCCCCCAGCGCGAGATCCTCAAGGGGATCTACCTCTCCTTCTACCCCGGCGCCAAGATCGGCGTGATCGGTTCGAATGGTAGCGGCAAGTCGTCGCTCCTGAAGATCATGGCGGGTGTCGACCAGGACTTTCTGGGCGAGGCGAAGCCTGCCGACGGGGTCAAGATCGGCTACCTCCCCCAAGAGCCGGTCCTCGATCCGACGAAAGATGTCCGCGGCAACGTCGAGGAGGCACTGGCGGAGACGCGGGCGCTCCTTACGCGGTTCGAGGAGATCTCGATGAAGTTCGCCGAGCCGATGAGCGACGACGAGATGACGACGCTGCTCGACAAGCAGGCGGCGTTGCAGGACAAGATCGACGCGGCCAACGCCTGGGAGATCGACCGCACGCTCGACATCGCGATGGATGCGCTGCGGCTGCCGCCGGCCGACGCGTCGGTCGAACACCTCTCCGGCGGCGAGAAGCGCCGCGTGGCGCTCTGCCGGCTGCTGCTCTCGAAGCCCGACATGCTGCTGCTCGACGAGCCGACCAACCACTTGGACGCCGAGTCGGTGGCGTGGCTCGAGCGCTACCTGCTCGACTTTCCAGGGACCGTCGTGGCCATCACCCACGATCGCTACTTCCTCGACAACGCCGCGGAGTGGATCCTCGAGCTCGAGCACGGCGCAGGAATTCCCTGGAAGGGAAACTACTCCTCCTGGCTGGACCAGAAGCAGCAGAAGCTCGCCGTGGAGGAGAAGCAGGCCTCGGCGCGGAAGCGCAACCTCGAGCGCGAGCTCGAGTGGGTGCGGATGAGCCCCAAGGCGAGGCAGTCGAAGAGCAAGGCACGCCTGCAGGCCTACGACGCACTGGTCGAGGCCGAGGCGAAGGCCGACGCAGCAGGCCACGAGATCCTCATCCCGCCGGCGCCGCGTCTGGGCGACGAGGTTGTCATCGCCAAGAAGCTCACCAAGGCTTTCGGAGAGAAGCTGCTCTTCGAGAATGTCGATTTCGCGCTGCCGCGTTCCGGCATCGTCGGCATCATCGGACCGAATGGGGCAGGCAAGACGACGCTGTTCCGGATGATCATGGGGCAGGAACAGGCGGATGGCGGCGAGCTCATCGTCGGCAAGACGGTGATCCCGTCCTACGTCGATCAGTCGCGCGAGGCACTCGACCCCGACAAGACGGTCTATCAGGAAATCGCGGGCGACTACGACAACCTGCAGTTCGGTACGCGCACCGTGAACTCACGCGCCTACTGCGGTTGGTTCGGCTTCAAGGGCTCCGACCAGCAGAAGAAGGTCGGGCTGATGTCAGGCGGCGAGCGCAATCGGCTGCACCTGGCGAAGCTGCTCAAGAGCGGCGGCAACATGCTGCTCCTCGACGAGCCGACCAACGACTTGGATGTCGACACGTTGCGCGCGCTCGAAGACGCGCTCCTCACCTTCTCGGGCTGCGCCGTGGTCATCTCCCACGACCGCTGGTTCCTCGACCGGATCGCGACGCATATCCTCGCGTTCGAGGGCGATTCGGACGTGGTGTGGTTCGAGGGGAACTACCAGGACTACGAAGCTGATCTGAAGCGCCGGAAGGGGATGGCGGCCAGTGAGCCGCATCGGATCAAGTATCGGAAGTTGACGCACTAGACGGCCAGCGGCAGACCGCCATCATTCTCGAAGACTGACCGGGCATCCCGCATGAAGCGACGCCACCC
>JBBQJU010000190.1:0-5228 GCA_038326215.1 Gemmatimonadales bacterium
AACTTCGCCTATCTCGGCAGCATCTATGCCCGCGACGTCATGGGACGTCCCGAGCCCAAGGTCGGCCTGCTGAATGTCGGCGAGGAAGACGAGAAGGGCACCGCCGCAGTGCGTGAGGCGCACGCCGCCCTGAAGGCCCACCCGCGGCTCAACTACATCGGCAACATCGAAGGACGCGACGTGGTCGTCGGGCACCCGACCCATGGCCGCATCGACGTGGTGGTCTGCGACGGCTTCGTCGGCAACATCCTCCTCAAGTTCTACGAATCGATGGGGAAGGTGCTCGGTCGCGTACTCAAGGCGGAGAGCCCCGATCTGCTGAAGTCGCCGCAGATGGCGCCGCTGATGCGCTTCCTGGACTACTCCGAAGTTGGCGGCGCGCCACTGCTCGGCGTGAAGGGCGTGCAGATCATCTGTCACGGCTCGTCCACCCCGATCGCCATCAAGAACGCCATCCGGTACGCCGTCAACTCGGTGCGGGTCGGCCTGAGCGACCACATCGCGGCTGAGCTCTCACTGCGTGATGCGCCGGTGGCAGGATGATCACGCGCCCCATCGCGGCGATCATCGGCGTCGGCTCCGCCGCCCCCAGTCGGGTAGTGACGAACGCCGATCTCGAGAAGACCCTCGACACCTCGGATGCCTGGATCACTGAACGCACCGGGATCAGGCAGCGCCACATCGCGGAGCGCTTCGAGACGCTGACGAGCTACTCGCTCGTCGCTGCGCAGCAGGCACTCGCCATGGCCGGCCTGACCGCTGCCGATCTCGACGGCATCGTCTTCGCCACCGTCTCCCCCGACCATCGACTCCCGTCGGCCGCATGCGACCTGCAGGCCGCGCTGGGCATCGAGGGCAGCTGGGCCGTCGATGTCGTCGCCGCCTGTCCCGGATGGGTCTACGGGCTCACCGTGGCTGAAGGGCTGATGGCGACGGGGCATGGCGACACCATCCTCGTCGTCGGGGCCGAGAAGTTGTCGAGCATCGTGGACCCCGAGGACCGCGGTACGGCCATTCTCTTCGGCGATGGTGCCGGCGCGGGCATCGTCCAGCGGGTGCAGGGTGGCGAGCGCGGCATTCTCTCCGCGTATCTCGGTGCGGATGGCAAGCTCGCTGAGCTGTTGCACATTCCCGGAGGCGGGGCGGCCGATCCGCTCACCGAGGAGCTGGTCCGCGAGAAGCGCCACCTCATCAAGATGGCCGGCCGCGAAGTGTTCAAGGCCGCGGTCCTAGCGATGAGCCGATCGACGGACGAGGCGATTCGGCGGGCGGGTATGACCGCCGACGACATCGATCTCCTCATCCCGCATCAGGCGAACCTTCGCATCATCGAAGCGACCGCCAAGCATGCCGGGATTCCGATGGAGAAGGTGTTCGTCAACCTCGATCGCTACGGCAACACCTCCTCGGCGTCCATTCCGCTGGCGGTGGCGCAGGCCGTCGCCGAGGGCCGCCTGAAGCCCGGCATGGTCGTGATGCTGGTGGCCTTCGGGGCCGGCTTCACCTGGGGCGGTGTGGTGGTGCGGTGGTAACCATCCTCCTCTTCCCGGGGCAGGGCTCGCAGAAGGTCGGCATGACCCGGGACCTCGCCGACGCCTTTCCCGTGGCGCGCGATGTCCTGCAGCGAATCGACGATGAGCTCTCGACGCCGCTCAGCACGTTGATGTGGGACGGGCCTGAGGCGGATTTGACGCTCACGCACAATGCCCAGCCTGCGATCCTCGCGCACTCCGCGGCGGTGCTGGCCGTCCTTGGCGACCGCATCGGCACCGTCGCGGCAGCTGCCGGCCACTCGCTCGGCGAATACACTGCGTGGGTCGCCGCTGGGGCGCTCGAGGCGACGGATGCCGCCGTGCTGGTGCGCCGTCGAGGCGCACTGATGTACGAGGCGGGCCGGGCGCGTCCGGGTGCGATGGCGGCGGTGCTGGGGTTGGAGACCGCGATCGTCGAGCGCTGCTGCGCCGAGGCGAGTGCAGGGGGTGAGGGCGTGGTGGTGGCGGCCAACCAGAACGCCCCCGACCAGACCGTGATTTCCGGTGATCCGGCCGCCGTCGAGCGCGGCGGTGAGGCATGCAAGGCCGCCGGGGCGAAGCGGGTGCTGCCGTTGAAGGTCAGCGGCGCCTTTCATTCGCCGCTCATGGAGAGTGCGGTCCGCGGCCTCCGCGACGCCCTCGATGTAGCACCGTTCCGTGCCCCGCGTTTTCCGGTCTGTGCCAACGCGACGGCCGAGTTGGTGGAAGATCGCGATGACGCCATCAAACTCCTCGGCGACCAGTTGACCGCCCCGGTGCGCTGGGTGGCCTCGATGCAGCGGATGGCGCGGGAATTTCCCGACGCGCGCTGGCTCGAAATCGGCCCCGGCAGCGTCCTCACCGGCCTGCTCAAGCGCATCGTCCCCGAGGCGTCGTGCACGCCGCTCGGGACGGCCGCCGACCTCGAGACCTTCCTCGCCTCATGACTCTCCAGCTTGATCTCACTGGGCGCACTGCGTTCGTGACCGGGAGCACCCGCGGCATTGGCCGCGCGATCGCGGAGACCTTGCATGCGGCGGGCGCGCAGGTCGGGGTCGTTGGCCGATCGGCAGCAAACGCCGCCGAGGTGGCCACGGCGATCGGCCCGCGAGCCCGCGGCTTTGCGTGTGACGTCACCCAGCCGGACTCCATCCGTGCCGCGATTACCGCCTGCGAAGCGGAGCTCGGCCCGATCGATATCCTGGTCAACAACGCCGGACTGACGAAGGACAATCTCCTGATTCGTCTGGGCCAGGCCGACTGGGACGAGGTCATCGCCGCCAACCTGACGGGGGCGTTCGTCGCCACGCAGGCCGTGATCAAAGGGATGATGAAGCGCCGGTTCGGGCGGGTGATCAACATCACCTCGGTCGTCGGGGTGACCGGCAATGCGGGGCAGGCCAATTACGCGGCCAGCAAGGCAGGATTGATCGGCTTTTCGAAGTCGGTCGCGAAGGAGTATGCGGCCCGGGGCGTTTTGGTGAACTGCATTGCCCCGGGGTTTATCGAGACGGACATGACAGCCTCCTTGCCGGAGACGGCCCGGGCGGCATTATTGGAGTCCATCCCGCTGGGCCGCCTCGGCGCCCCGGCGGACATCGCGGGAACCGTCGCGTTCCTCGCGTCGGAGTTTGGAGCCTACATCACCGGTCAGGTCCTGGTGGTCGACGGCGGCATGATCGGTTGAGCTGGTTCATCGTTCACACAACGCACAGAGGCATCACATGAGTGACGTGGCGGAGAAGGTCAAGGACATCATCGTCGAGGAGCTGGGTGTCGAGCGCGAGAAGCTCTCCCCGGAGGCCTCGTTCATGGAGGATCTCGGCGCCGACTCCCTGGATACCGTCGAGCTGGTGATGGCCTTCGAGAAGGAATTCGACATCGACATCCCGGACGAAGACGCCGAGAAGCTGCGGACCGTGGGAGATGCGCTGAAGTACTTGAACGACAAGCTGGGGAAGTGATTTGACGCGCCGCGTCGTGGTGACAGGGCTTGGCTTGGTGACCCCGGTGGGGCTCACGGTCGACGAGTCCTGGACGAACCTCCTCGCTGGAGTTTCCGGCGCGGCGCCGATCACGAAGTTCGATCCCGTCCGCTCGTCGGTCCGCTTCGCGTGTGAGGTGAAGGGGTTCGATCCGCTCCCCTACATCGACAAGAAGGAAGCGCGTCGCTACGACCTGTTCGCGCAGTACGGCCTGGCCGCCGCCCATCAGGCGATGGTCCAGGCCGGACTCGCGGAGCCGGGCAGCATCAACCCCGCCAAGGCCGGTTGCATCATCGGGGCCGGGATTGGCGGGATGCAGACCTTTACCGACAACGTCGAGGCCTACCTCACCAAGGGGCCCGACCGCGTCTCGCCATTCTTCGTGCCGATGTTCATTCCCGACATCGCGGCGGGGCTGGCCTCCATCCGCTACAACCTGCGTGGCCCCAACTTCGCCACGGTGTCGGCATGTGCCTCAGGGGCGCACGCCATCGGCACGTCATGGCAGTTGATCAAGGGCGGCATCTCCGACGTGATGCTCGCGGGCGGCTGCGAAGCGGCGATCACCGGTCTCACCGTGGCCGCCTTCGGAAACATGAAGGCGCTCTCGACCCGCAACGATGAGCCGACCAAGGCATCGCGCCCGTTCGATCGCGGGCGCGACGGGTTCGTGCTGGCGGACGGTGCCGGGATGATGGTCCTCGAGGAGTATGAGCACGCCAAGGCGCGCGGCGCGACAATCCTCGGCGAGATCATCGGTTACGGTGCCTCGGGCGACGCCTACCACATCACCTCGCCACCGTCAGACGGCCACGGGGCGATGCAGGCGATGCAGATGTGCCTCGAGAGCGGCAACATCGCGATGGACGAGGTGGACTACATCAACGCGCACGGCACCTCTACGCCGCAGGGCGACATCGCCGAGACCAACGCCGTGAAGGCGGTGTTCGGCGACCGAGCCAAGCAGTTGGTGTTCGCCTCAACCAAGTCGATGACCGGGCATGCCCTGGGCGCGGCCGGGGCGATCGAAGCCGTGGTCTCGCTGCTGGTGGCACGGACTGGCGAGATCCCGCCAACGATCAACCATGACGACCCTGATCCCGAGTGCGATCTGGACTGCGTGCCGAACGTGAAGCGAAGCCAGCCGGTGCGCGTGGCGTTGTCCAACTCGTTCGGGTTCGGTGGTCACAACGTCACCTTGGCGGTCCGAGCCCTCTGATGCAGCCGCCGGCCCTGCCGACCAGCCAGCCCCCCCGCGGTGACCACCGTCGGGGGGGCGCTGGTTTTTCGGCCGGGACCGCCGCGCTGCTTGTGCTGCTGTGCGCCACCGCCATCGCCTTGGTTGCGGATCGCTGGTATGTCGGTGTCCGGCGCGAGCTGCTGAGAGAGTCGGTCCGCAACGAGGTCGTGCCCACGGCGACGGCGCTGGAGACATCCCTGCGTGGCCGAATGGGTTTGCTCAACGGCTTGGCGTCGTTCCTCAGAATCCACCGGGACAAGCCGGATCGGACCGACGAGTTCGATCGCTTTGCGGCCGACATCCTGCGGGACGTACCCAGCGTCCTGTCGGTCCAGTTTGTTGCCCCGGACGGAAAGATCATGCACGTCTGGCCAGTCGTCGGGAATGAGAAGGCCGTCGGGAAGAATGTCCTGCAGGATCCGCGTCCCGGGACGGTGGCCGACTTTCGGCGCGCGCTCCGCGAAACGGGGATCGTGATTTCCGGACCGACTG
>JBBQJU010000191.1:0-5207 GCA_038326215.1 Gemmatimonadales bacterium
CCCCCCCCCCCCCCCCCCCCCGCGACGTTGTTTCAGTCACCCATTCCGGCGGTCGTAGTCATCGAGCAAGCCGAGCTTGTGCCGCACCGCATCGAGTCGGGTATTGATTGATGGGCGGCCCGCAATCAGCGTCGAGAAGTCGTCCAGTGACTCGGCGACCAACCGCGCATCGAGGGCGGCAATGGTGGCCCGCAGACCGTCGGTGATCCGGGCATGCAGCGCACTCCGCACCATCCCGTCACCCGGCTGTTCGACCCAGGAGTTGCCGGCGAGAATGAAGCCTTCCGGCAGCTGTTCGCCGAGGAAGGGATAGCGGAACGCGACCGGCAGGACGCGGATCGGCCCGCCGTGCCGCTCGATCATCCAGGCGGCACCACGCTCGAGGTCGGCGATCGGGGCGGCGGCCGGACTGCGCTCGCCCTGCGGATAGATCCACATCATCGTCCCCGGCGCGAGGCAGGCGGTCGCGCGCGCGAGATCGCGCACCGCCTGCATGGACGACCGCCGTTCGATCGGCAGCGCGCCGATGCGGAGAAAGATCTTGTACCGGGCGAGGTTCCGCGCCTCCATCAGGATGCGGAAGTGGTGCCCCATCGCGGTCGACAGCGGACTCGAGAGGAAGCCGTCCCACCAGTTCGTGTGGTTGGCCACCACGAGGATGGGCAGCGGGGGCCACGCCGTCCACTCATCGAGGGCATGCCAGCGCACCGAGGCGAAGGTCTTGCGCGCCAGACCCGCCACATAGCGTTCAAACGCCCGAACCGCGAACGGCCCGGGCGGGGGAAGTGGTGCGGGGAGCGCTGCGCGATCGGTCACGCGGACTGTTCGTTCGGGGTCACGCCGGGGAGGAAGCGCTCGTCCCAGAGGGCGCGTGCGAGAATGGAGAGCTTCTTCGGCATCGTCGTGAACGCCCGGCGCGTGAAGACATCGTAGTTGTTGGCCTCGATGACGTCGAGGATGCCGGCGTAGGTCTGTTGCAGCAGCCGCACGGTGAGGCGGGAGCCATCGCGTGGAAAGAGGCCGATCACGATGTCGGCATCCTCGAAGTAACGGCGCGCGCGCGCCACCTGCCACTGCATCATCCGCACGAAGTCGGGCGTGACGGTGCGGCGCTCGAGGTCCGCGCGCGACAGGCCGAAGCGCTCCAGTTCCTCGCGCGGTATGTAGACGCGACCGCGGTCGAGATCCTCGCCGATGTCACGGAGCACGTTGGTGAGTTGCATCGCGATGCCGAGACCGACGCCGGGTTCCCGGAAGGCGAGTGGCGGCGCGCCAAGCACCGGACCAAGCATCAGGCCCACGCCCCCCGCCACGAAATGGCAGTAGCGGTGCAGCGTGGTGAAGTCCTCGAATTCCACCGGCTCGAGGTCGATCGCCACGCCGACCAGCAGGTCGGTCAGCGGCTCGAGCGGGATCGGGAACCGCTGCATCGTGTCGCGCAGCGCGAGCCAGCGGCTGTCGAGCGGTTCCTCGCCGGCGTGGATGCGCCGCAGGTCGGCATCGAGCGCCGCGATCTCGGCGCGCACCTCGGCGATCGGCCGATCGCCGCGGTCATCGACGAGGTTGTCGGCATGGCGGCAGTACTCGTAGAGCGCGAAGATGGCCCGCTTCTTCGCGAGCGGCAGGAAGCGCGAGGCGAAGTAGAACGACTTCGCCCAATCGGCCGTGACTTCCTCGGCCCGTGCGTAGCCCTGCTCGACGAGCGGCGTCATCCGCTGGCCGGTCGCTCCGCGACGATCCGCTCGGCAACGCACTCGGCCGAGATGAGCGCCATCGGGAGGCCGCAGCCGGGGTGCGTGCTCTGCCCGACGAAGAAGAGGTTGCCGTACTTGGGGTGCCGGTTCTGCGGCCGGAAGGCGCCGATCTGCATCAGGTTGTGCGCCAGCCCGAATGCCTCGCCCCGCAGGTTGCCGTAGTCGATGGTGAAGTCAGTCGGCGTGACCAGGCGCTTGGTCACGATGTTCTCGCGCAGGCCCGGCATCGCCCACTGCTCGAGCTTCTCGAGCATGCGGGCCTCGACCTTCGGCCCTTCGACCGCCCAGTCGATCCGGCGCGCCGGGTCGGGATGCTGCGACGGCGCGAGCACCAGGACGAAGAGGTTCTCGCCGCCCTCAGGGGCAGCGCTCTTGTCGGTGCGCGTGGAGGCCACCACATAGTACGGTGGGTCATCCGGCATCGCGTGCTCCTCAAAGAGCAGTCGGCACGCTTCCTTCATGTCCTTGGCCACGATGAAGTTGTGGTGCTGGAGGTTGGCGTACTCCTTCCGCAGGCCCAGATACATCAGCACCACGGAGCAGGAGAAACGCTTCTGCTCGATCTTCGGATAGGGTTCGCCGAGGAGGGACTGGTAGGCGTAGGGCAGATCCGCGTTGACCAGGACGACGTCGCCGGTGACGCGCGTCCCATCCTCGAGACGCACCGCCGTCACGGCGTCGGCCGACTTCTCGAGTTCGGTGACCTTGGCGCCATAGCGGTACTGCACACCGAGCTCGCGCCCGACCTTCTCGAGGGCGAGCGGCAGCTCATACATGCCGCCCATCGGGTAGTGCACGCCGCCGCCGATCTCGGTGTAGGGCAGCAGGGCGTAGATGGCCAGTGCATCGTAGGGCGAGAGGCCGAGGTAGAGCGCCTGAAACGAGAGCGCCTGCTGCAGCCGCTCGTCCTTCACGTACTTGGCGATCAACTTCTGGAGGTCGCCGAGCGCGCCGAGGTTGGCGAGCGAGCCGAGGCGGCTGGGCGAGATCATGTCGAGCGGCGACGTCATGTTCTTCGAAATGAAGTCGAGGCCGGAGTGATACATCCGCTTGGTCCGCGCGAGATACTCGAGCACCCGCGGTCCGCACCCCGGCTCGAGCTTCTCCATCCCCTCGAGGAGGACATTCAGCTGGGGCGTCATTTCGAGCGTGGTGCCGTCGGCAAAGTGCACGTTGTAGTTCGGCAGCACCTGCACGATGTCGAGGTAGTCCTCGACCTTGCGGCCGACCATCGCGAACAGCTTGTGCCAGTACTCGAGCATCAGCAGCAGCGACGGGCCGGTGTCGAAGGTGAATCCCTCGGATTCCCAGCGCCCGTTCCGCCCGCCCGGCCCGGCATGACGCTCGAGCACGGTGACGCGATAGCCGGCATGCGCCAGGTGCAGGGCGCTCGCCAAACCGCCAACGCCGGCACCGACGATGACGGCGGTCCGGCCGCTGCCGGATGGCAGCGACGGCGAGGCGACGAAGTCAGCGAGGTCGTCCGCGGCGGACGGCGGCGCGGCGAGAGTGGCGGGATCGAAAGTCATGGGCGTCACGTCGTTGGGCAAAGGAATGGTGAAAGTTAGCGTGATTCCGCAGGGAGCAGCAGCGCGAAGGGCGCAATACCCAGCCGGAAGCCGGCGGCGATCAGGACGGACTCCCTCCCCTCGATGCCAGCCCCGCCGATCGAGGCGAAGCAGTTGGCGGGCAACCGAGCCGGGAGGTCGCGCAGGGCATCGAGTGCGAGGGCGCAGGTTTCGGGATCGCTGACCGACAGGACGACCGCCCCGGGCGACAGCCGCCACGCTGCCTGGACGATGTCATCCAGCGGCAGGTTCGTCCCGAGGTAGCCGATTTGCCACCCCATCGCCTGGATGTGGCAGAGGGTGGCCAGAAAGCCCCATTCGTGGCGCTCCGAGGGGAGGCAGGCGGCGATGGCCGCCGGGCCGGGGCGCTGGGTCTGCTCCAGTCGCAGCCCCTCCTTCAGGGCGTGGACCACCACCTCGCTGGCGAGGTGCTCGGCGGCGATCGGGAAATCGCCAACGGTCCAGAGGTCGCCGATCACGGTGGCCAGCGGGAGGACGATCTCGTCGGCAAAGCCGACCAGACCGCGTCGGGCCAGCTGCTCCGCCAGCAGGCCTTCCAGGGCATCCCGATCGAGGCGGCGAATCGTGGCCAGCAGCTCTCCCAGCGGGGTCCCATCGGGCAGCTCCTGCCACGCCGACTCGATCACCTCGGCCGGTGGACGACCGATCAGCCCGCCGATCCGGGCGCCGTTGGTGACCAGCCGGGCGTAGGCGCGCAGCAGCGCCACCTGATCCGCGGTGTAGGCGCGGTAGCCGTTCGCCTGCCGGACCGGCCGGACCGCCTCGTACCGACGCTCCCAGGCCCGCAAGCGATCCGGCGAGAGTCCGGTCAGACCGGACACTTCCTGGATCTCATAGGTGCGGTACTCTGGATTCACGGGACCCCGGTAGATAGCGGCAAGTGGGATAACTTACCCCTGAGGCTGGAGAGGGGTCCGCGACAGCCGGCGATCGATGATCGACCATCGATGATCGATCATCGATCTCTGGAGACCACCGTATGCAGGACGTCCTGATTCTCGGAGGTGGGATCGTCGGGGCCGCCGTGGCCCGCGACGCCGCAATGCGAGGGCTCTCCGTCACCGTGCTCGAGCGGCGGACCATCGGCTGGGGGACCTCGTCGCGGTCGAGCCGGATGATCCATGGCGGGATCCGCTACCTCGAGCTGGGCGACTTCCATCTGGTCCACGAGGCCCTTCGGGAGCGGGCCACCCTGTTGCGGATCGCCCCAACGCTGGTCCACCCGACCCCCTTCGCCTTCGTACTCGACCGGGGCGCATGGTGGCAGTGGTGCCGGATCGGCGTCGGGGTCGTGCTCTACCGCCTGCTGGCCGGGCACCACGCCCTTGGGGCGCACCATCCCCTCTTGCGGGCCGCCCTCGTCCGGCTTGACCCACTCCTGGCCACCTCCCCGCTCCTGGGGGGCGCCCTCTACCAGGACGCCCGCTGCGATGACCTCGGGCTGGTCCGGGCCACGATGGCCGATGCCTGCCGTCGGGGAGCCCGGCTCCTCGAGGAGTGCGACGCCCAGATCGCCATCGACGAAGACCACGTGACGGCGTCACTCCCCAGCGGGGAGGTGATCACGGCCCGCGCGCTGGTGCTCGCGCTCGGCCCCTGGACGGACGCGGTGCGGGAGCGGATTGGACTCCCGGCGCGGGCGCTGGTCGGCGGGACGAAGGGGATTCACATCACCTTCCCCGCCACGCGCCTGCCACTCACCCAGGCGATGGCGCTGCGCCACCCGGACGATCTCCGCGTGATGTTCTGCATCCCGGAGCCGGAGCATCAGCGCGTGGTGGTCGGGACGACGGACACCGAGACGGAGGAATCGCCCGATGCGCTCACGGTCGGCGCGGCGGACGTGGCGTACCTCATCCGCGCC
>JBBQJU010000192.1:0-5175 GCA_038326215.1 Gemmatimonadales bacterium
AACGGCATCGAGGCAACCTTCTCACGCAACGCCTTTGTGGCGAACCGGGTCGAGGAGAACTGGCACGGCATCTGGGGTGGTTACTCCTACGAGTCCGTGATTCTTGGCAACACCTTCCGCGGGAATGTGGAAGCAATTGCCATCGAGCACGGCCAGGATATCCGCATCGTCGGCAATCGTTTCGAGGGCGACACCGCCGCGATCCGCCTCTGGTGGAACAAGCTCGAGCCGAGCGATTGGGGCTATCCGAAGTACCGCGACACGCGCTCGCAGGACTACACCGTCCTCGGCAACAGCTTCGTCGGTACCCGCTTGGCAATGCGGGTCGAGAACACCCAGCGCTTCCGCGCCGATGGCAACGCCTTTCAGGGCGTTGATACGCTCCTGCGCGTGAGCGGCGACACCACCGGCTGGACGATGATCCAGCGGCCCGGCGAGGCGACGGTGGTGCCGATCCCCACGCGATACATCGTGCCGAAGCTGCCTGGCGGGCGGGACGCGCTGATTCCTGCCGGCGCACGGCGGGGTCGCGCGACGATCATCGTCGATGACTGGGGGCCGTACGACTACCTGAGCCCCAAGCTCTGGCCGGTGGGCCGCAGCGATGCCCTGCCGCAACGGCTTCGTGTCCTGGGCCCTGCCGGACGTTGGCGCGTCGTCACAAAGGATGGTGTGGTATCACTCTCGGCGGAGTCCGGGCGGGTCGGCGATACGTTGGTGGTGACCCCGGTGACAGGCCGCGAGAGCGACTATCTGGTCGAGCTCGAGTATCGTGGTGGGCCGGTGACCTCGCCGTTCGGCGAGCGCACGCCGGCGGGTACGCCGGTGCGCTTCGCGTGGACACGGTACCTGCTGCCGGTGCAGTGGGCTGTCACCTTTGCGCGAACAGACTCGACAGGTGCGGCGCCCGTCACGACGTCCTCAGCACCGCTCCAGGGCATCGTGGCGCAGCGAGACACCACGCGGCTCGACTTCACCTGGTACGGCCCGCCCAAGGGGATTCCGTCGAGTTGGCTGCTGACCCGCGCCGAGGCATCGACCACACTCACCCCGGGCCGCTACCGGATCCGGACGATCGCTGACGATGCCGTCCGGATCTACCTCGACGGCAAGTTGCTCCTCGACGATTGGGTGCCGGGAGAATCGCATGTGAAGGAGGCCGAGTTCACGGCGACGGGGACGCATCAGCTGGTGGTGCTGCATTGGCAAAAGGACGGCTGGTACGAGCTCAGGGTGGATGTGGAGAGGATCGAGGAGTGAGGGGAATGTGTCGTCCTGAGCGAAGCCCGCGAAGCGGGCGCAGTCGAAGGACCTCTTTACCGAGCACAGGTCCTTCGACTCCGCGACGGGTTCCCCGTCGCTCCGCTCAGGATGACAAGACCTCCTCACCTCTCACCGTTTACTGTTCACCGTTCACCGTTCACCGTTCACGCGAACGCCGGAGTCTCCCGTGTCCACTTCCCCCCGCCCCCGTCCCCTGATCATCGGCGTCGTCGGCGGCTCCGGCTCCGGCAAAACCACCGTCGCGCGGGCGATCCACGAAGCGACCGGTATCGACGCCGCCTTCGTCGATCAGGACGCCTACTACAAGGACCTGGCGCACCTCTCGATGGATGACCGGCGCCGCGTCAACTTCGACCACCCAGATGCCCTCGACAATGATCTGATGGTCGAGCAACTCGAGCGGCTGGCCGCGTGGCTGCCTATCGAGAAGCCGACCTACGACTACGCCGCGCACACCCGCGCCGCGGCGGTCGTCACCGTGCAGCCGAGTCCGATCGTCATCGTTGACGGCATCCTGCTCTTTACCGATCCACGCCTCCGGAAGCATTTCGACATCAAGCTCTACGTCGATGTGGCCGATGATATTCGCTTCATCCGACGGCTTCAGCGCGACGTCGAGGAGCGTGGCCGTACCATGGGCGACGTGATCCGGCAGTACCTCACCACGGTCCGACCGATGCACCTCGAATTCGTCGAGCCGTCGAAGCGCTATGCCGATGTGATCCTCCCGGAAGGCGGCCACAATCGCATCGGTGTCGAGATGGTGATTGCCCGGGTGATTCTCGAGCTGCAGCGTCGCGTCGCGTGAGGGGTATGTTCGCCGCATTGCTCGTCGTAACGTCCGCACCGCTGTCGGCGCAGGGGACCTTCACGTTCGATCGCTTTCTCGAGCTCGAGCACGTGGCGTCGCCGGCCATCAGCCCCGATGGCAAGGCGATCGTCTACAGCCGCATCCAGATCAACCGGATCGCCGATCGCTACGAGTCGATGCTCTGGCAGGTCGATGACAAGGGGGGCAACCCGCGGCAGGTCGCGGCCGGGCACGACGCGGCGTGGTCACCCGATGGCAAACGCCTCGCGTGGCTGGCCGACGTCGACGGCGTGACGCAGCTCATCGTCCGCACCTTCGGCGGCGGCGATGTCACGGTCACGACCGATGCGACGCCGCCGATTGCCTTCCGTTGGTCGCCGGATGGGCAACAGCTCGCCTTCACGCGACTGGTGCCGACCGCCGCACCCATCCGCCTCACCTTGCCGATTCCCGCCGAAGGTGGCAACTGGGCCGGTGACCCCACCATCACCACGCGACTGCGCTCGGGTGAGGGGTGGATCCAGCTCTTCGTCGTGAGCGCCACCGGCGGTGAGGCCCGACAAGTCACCAGCGGTGGCTTCGACGTCGGTGCCCGCGACACCGGAGTACACGGTGCCATCCCCTTCGACTGGCTCATCGATGGCACGGCGATCGTCTTCGATGGCCGCATTGAACCCGATGCCGAGCGGCGCTACCAGCAGTCGCAGCTGTATGTGGTGGAGCTTGCAGGGGGCGCGCTGCGGCGTCTCACCGAGAGCGATGGCTTCTGGCATACGCCCGTGGTGTCGCCCGATGGCAAGTGGATCGCCTTCAGCGGTTTTGTTGATGGCGCCGCGAGCTATCGCGCGCAACCGCTCAACGTCATCCGCCCCGATGGCGGCGGCTTTCGCACGCTGACGGCCGGGCTCGACCGCGATGCGGTGGGGGCCTCGTGGGACCCGGACAACCAGACGCTCTGGTTTGCCGCCGAGGATCGCGGCGCGATCAACAGCTACTCCGTGTCGCTCAAGGACAGCAAGGTGAAGTCGGGGTCCAACGGTATTCACCGGATGGAGCTCGCCGCGATCGCCCGAAAAGGCGGGTATGGCATCGCCATTCGCAGCACCACGACGCTTCCCTGGGAATTGGTCCGTTTTCCACTCAAGAAGCCGTGGGAGATCCAGCCGATCACCCACCTGAACGAAGCGCTCGCGAAGGCGGTCTCGTTCGGCGAGTTGGAAGAGGTCGAATATCGTTCTGGCGATGCGCTGGTGCAGGGATGGCTGGTGAAGCCGCCGAATTTTTCTGTCGGCAGCACGTGGCCTCTCCATGTCGAGCTGCACGGCGGCCCGCACGCAATGCACCATCTCGGCTTCTCGCCGACGGCGCAGCAGATGGCAGCAGCCGGATACCTCGTGCTGCTGCTGAATCCCCGAGGCTCCACCGGCTATGGCAGTGACTTCGGCGCGGCCCTCGGCACGCGCTACCCTGGTGTCGATCTGGATGACGTACTCGCCGGTGTTGACGACGTGATCAGCCGCGGGTGGGTCGACACCACGAAGGTCTTCGTTGGCGGGTGCGGCGGCGGCGGGATGCTCGCCTCGTGGGTGGTTGGCCGGAGTACGCGCTTCGCCGCTGCGTCGGTGCGCTGCCCCGGCAACGACTGGCTCGCCGCGCTCCCCGGTCCGCTCGGTGCGGAGGAGACGCCGTTCTTTTCGCGGCCGTGGCGACAGGATCGGCTCGATTGGAGTGAACGCTCGCCGCTGCACGTGGTCGGTGCCGTGCGCGCGCCGGTGCTGATCGTCGCGGGAGATTGCCGCCGTGCAGCGCCCATCGACGAAGGCGGCGAGTGGTTCTCCGCACTCCAACTCCGCGGCGTGCCCTCGGCATTGGCTCGGCTGAGCGATGAATGTGGCGCCGCGACGCGCCATCCCTCCAACTGGATCCGATCGCGGCAACTCATCCTCGATTGGTACAGCCACGCTACCACAGGAACACGATGACACTCAGAACTGCCATTCTCGGGGCGACCACGCCGCTTGGTGCCACGCTGGTCCGAGTCGCGGCCGAACGTGGCGATCGACTCGCCGTCGTGGCGGCGCAGCCCGGCCGGATTCCCCTCTTCGCGGATCTCGCACGCGAGCGGCCTGAGCAGGTGGTCCTGGTAGGCGATTCGCGCCGTACCCCCGAGGAGGTTGCCCAGGCGGTGACTGAGGCGCTCGGCGGCGCAGTCGACAGACTGATCCTGGCCGGCTGGCAGGAGCATGCCGGGCCGACGCTCCCCGATCAGCAGGCCAACATCACCTTGCCGAAACTCGACCCGGCGCTCGTGCTGGCCCAGGTGGATCAGAACGCTGTCCTGCCGCTCGCGCTTGCGCGCGCGTTCCGGCTGCCGCTCCGGAGCGGGCGTGCGCCCGCGATCCTCGCGATCACCTCGTGGCTCGGCTCATTCACCGATCGTACCGACGGTGGCCATTACGGCCAGGCGATGAGTGCCGCAGCCCTGCAGATGGCGATGCGTACCCTCGCGCTCGACCTTGAGCCGGATTCCATTCGCGTGCTGATCGGCAATCCGGGGCTCTATCGCACGGCGCTGCACGGCCCGGCGGTGCAGCCCTCGGCCGACGAGGTGGCCACCGGATTGCTCGCCATGCTCGAAGCGGCCGATGACAGCGTCAATGGGCGGATGGTGGATTGGCGGGGAAGGGTGCTGGCGTGGTGAGGGAAGTCGATGATCGATGATCGATCATCGATCATCGATCACCCTACCTGAACCGCCCCCCCCCCCGATGCGTCGCTCCCGCCCCCTTCAACTGCTGAAATGCATAGTCCAGACTCAGTCGATCGGCATTGATGCTGCCGCCGAGCGTCAGCGCTGACGCACCGTCGTGCTCGGGCTGAATTGCGGCCTGGGCACCGACGCGGCCGGTGAAGCTCCAGCCGCTGACCGGGACGTAGCTCAGCTCCACGCCGCCCGCCGGCACCAGTCGTCCGCGCGTGTCCGTCGTGAGCGCGGCCGAGAGTCCCCCATCGAACCAGGTGCTCACTGGGAGGCCGGTCGCCATGGCGCCCAGCGTCACCTTGGTGGGGAGCCGGAGGGC
>JBBQJU010000193.1:0-5170 GCA_038326215.1 Gemmatimonadales bacterium
ATGGGGCCACTGGCCAGTTCAACTTCGCGCTCATTGGCGCCCAGTTGGCCAGCACTCCGCCGACACTGATGGCGAAGTTCGGCATGGGGTTGCTGCTGGTCGGCTTCGCCTTCAAGGTGGCGGCGGTGCCCTTCCACGCCTGGGCGCCCGATGTGTATGAGGGGGCGCCGACGCCGGTGACCTCCTTCATGGCGAGTGGCGTGAAGGCGGCGGCATTCCTGGCGCTCGCGCGGCTCCTCGCCGAAGCGTTCCCGTCCTACGTCGAGCTGTGGCGACCGATCCTCGCCGGACTCGCGATCGTCACGATCCTGATCGGCAACCTGGTGGCGCTGGCCCAGACATCGCTCAAGCGGATGCTCGCGTATAGCGCCATTGCCCACGCGGGCTACCTCTTTCTCGCGCTCTATGCCAACAGCGACGAGGGCACGGCGTCGGTGATGGTGTACCTGATCGCGTACTCGATCACCACCGTGGCGGCCTTCGGGATCCTCGCCTCGATCGAGCGGGCCGGCGCCCGGACGGTCCAATTGACCGACCTCGAAGGGCTCTACGCGGTGCGCCCCTTCGCCTCGCTCGGCCTCTCGCTGTGCATGCTTTCGCTGCTGGGCTTTCCGGGGACCTTCGGCTTCATCGGCAAGTGGTTCCTGATCTCTGCCACGTTGCGGCAGGGTGAGGTACTGCTCCCGGTCATTGCCATGCTCGGCAGCGGCATCTCGATCGGCTACTACCTCCCGGTCGTCCTCTCGATGACGCTGAAGCCCACGCGGACACGGCAGGCCCATCAGAGCATTCGCTTCCCGCTGCCGGCCAAGGTGGCCGTCGCCGTCTGCGTGGCCGCCATCGTGGTGCTCGGCGTGTGGCCGCAGCCGGTCCTCGACTTCGCCGGACAGACCGCGGGGCAGTTGCGCGCCATCGCCACTCCCATCATGACGCGCTGAGGCGCGAACCCATGCTCTTTCCACGCACGATCTTTCGTGAGTATGACGTCCGGGGTATCGTCGGCAGCCAGCTGACCCCGGAGTTGGCGCACCATCTGGGGCGTGGCTTTGCGTCCGTCGTGACTGAGCGGTTGGGCCGCCCACCCGTCCTGGCGGTGGGGCGCGACAATCGACCCTCTGGCGATGCGCTCGCCGCGGCGCTGCGCGACGGGATCGTTGCCGCTGGCGGCACCGCCATCGATGTCGGCACGCTGCCGACGCCGGCGCTCTACTTCGCAGTCCAGGCGCTCGAAACCGATGGCGGCGTGCAGGTCACCGGCTCGCACAATCCGCCGGAATTCAATGGATTCAAGATGGTCATCACCGGCGGATCGATGCACGGTGAGGCTATTCAGCAACTCTGGGAACGGATCGCGGTCGAGCAGTACAGCACCGGGGTCGGTGCCCATGCGAGCGATGCCTCGATCCTTGGCCGCTACCGGGAAGCGATTGTGGCGCGCCACACGCTCGCGCGCCCGGTCAAGGCCGTGGTCGATTGCGGCAATGGCGTGGCGGCGTTGATTGCCATCTCCACACTGCAGGCGCTCGGGGTCGAAGTGGTCCCGCTCTTCGCGGAGAGTGACGGCACCTTCCCCAATCACCATCCCGATCCGACCGTCCTCGAGAATCTCGTGGACCTGCAGGAGGCGGTGCGCGCGCACGGCGCCGAACTGGGCATCGCGTTCGATGGGGATGGCGATCGGATCGGTGCGGTGGACGAGATGGCACGCCCGATCTGGGGTGATCAGCTCCTGGTGCTCTACGGGCGCGATGCCGTGCGACGGTTCGGCCCCGGCGTCCCGGTGATCTTCGACGTGAAGTGCTCCGAGTCGCTGCCGACCGCACTGGCGGCGGCCGGCGCGAGGCCGGTGATGTGGAAGACCGGCCATTCGCTGATCAAGGCAAAGATGAAGGAAGAGGCGGCGCCGCTCGCTGGGGAAATGAGCGGGCACATCTTCTTCGGCGGTGATTGGCTTGGCTTTGACGATGCGCTCTTCGCCGCAGCGCGGCTCTGCGAGATCGTCGCCTCGGGCCCTGGCGGGCTCGCCACGCTGCTCGCCGATCTGCCGGAGACCTTCGCCACGCCGGAACTGCGCGTTGACTGCAGTGACGAGACGAAGTTTCAGATCGTCGCGGCGGCCGCGGAGCACTTCTCGGCGCGATACCCGGTGGTCACCATCGATGGGGTACGGATCCGGTACCCGGATGGTTGGGGACTGGTCCGTGCCTCGAACACGCAGCCGATCCTGGTGCTTCGGTTCGAGGGCACCTCGGCCGCGGCTCGCGACGCGCACCACGCCGAAATGACGGCCTGGCTCGCCACGCGGGGCATCGGGGCCTGATCGCATGACGCCCCGCGCGCGGCGGCTCCTCGCCGTGAGCGGGACCATAGTGGCCGTGCTCATTCTGGGTCGGCTTCTCGCGATGCTGCTCACGGCGCGCTGGTGGGCCGCTGCCATTTCCGAGGCCGCGGCGCGGGCCGTCACCCAGTGGTTGCTGTTCGGCTGGATGCTTGAGTTGGTGGCCGTCGCCCTCGCGTCCGCGTGGTTCATCGCGCACGCGCTCTGGGTGGTGCGCGGCATCGCCTCCGTCACGCTGGCCCAACGCGTCGGCCAGGAAGAGATCCCCGTCGCGGTCACGTCCCGCGCCCTCACGCTCTGGGCGGTGGGAATGGGACTCCTGCTCGGCGGCATGACGGGCAGCGGCGCGCGCAGCTGGCGGGCACCGATCGCGCTGGCGTGGCAGGGACTGCGCTTTGGTCGGCAGGAACCGATCTCTGGGGCTGACCTTGGCACCGTGGTGGCCCAACTCCCCGTCTGGCAGATCGGCTACGACTACGCCATGACGCTCGTGATCCTGGCCTTGGCGCTGGTGGTGCTGCTGTACACGATCACCGGCGGCATTCGGCGCGAGGGGGGGCAACTCCTCGTCCATCCGCACAGCCGCTACCACCTCGGCGCGCTGATCACCCTGCTGGCCGTCGGGGTCGGGATGGGGGCGCTGCTGCATCCGTGGCTGGCGATCGCGGCGATGCAGGAACCATTGCCGATGGTCGTGGTCAGTGTGCGCGAACTGGCCTCGCAGGCGCTACTGGGTGCGGCAATCGCCGTGGCGATGATGTCCGCGACGTGGGCCCTGCGGGGGCGCCATTCGTTGCTCTTTGCGGGCTGGCTGGTGCTTGGCTCGGCGATCGCCGCCGAACGGTGGCTGGTCCCGGCGATGAGCGAGCCGACTGCCCCGGTCGCAACGGCCGATGCCGATATTCGGAACGCGACCGCTGACGCGTGGGGGATCAACGCCGTCGCGGTGACGGCGGCGCCCGACACCCTGCCGCCGGTGACCGGGCAGTGGGACCAGGTCTCCCTCCGACGGCTGGTCGATGGACAGGGGGCGACACTGTTGGCGGCGACCCCGGGAAGCGAACGCCATGGCGACACGGTGTCCGCCGTGTGGCATCTCGCCATTACGCGGACCTCGGGCGGTCCTGCCTTCGAGATCCTCACGGTCCGTGATGCGCGCGCTCCCCTCGAGGACAGCAGCACGATCGTAACGCGGACGGCGCTCGATCAGGTGCGCCTGCGGCCCGACGGGCCGGAATGGCAGCCGACGATGACTGGCGTTTCGACCGAGGGGCGCTTCCGGCGCATCATGCTGGCGTGGGGCCAGCAGGCCGGGGGCCTGCTCCGCCCGTCGCCGACCGGCCGGGTGGATTGGCTGCTCGATCCGAGTGCTCGCGCGGCGGCGCTGATGCCGATGGTCTCGTGGCTCCCCGCGGAACTGCTCCTCGTGGAGGGCCGGGCGCGTTGGGTGGTGCAGGGGGTGATCCCGCTGAGCGAATTCCCCCTCGCGACGCATGGTCGCTGGGGTGGTCGCGACGTCGCGGGGGTCAAGCCCGGCTTCGTGGCACTGATGGACCCCGAGACCGGCGCGGTCCAGGTCCACCTCGATCCGGGTGCTGATGCACTCGCGAAGGGATGGGCCAGGATTCTGGGCCCGCTTGTCGACTCCACCCCGCTCGCGCCGGCGATCGTCGCCGAGCTCCGCTACCCACGCCTGCTGGTCGAGGCACAGCTGCGCGTGCTCGAAGGGCCAGCGTGGCACTTGGGGAAGCGCCCTGGGCGGCGCGATTCGGATGGCCCGCCGGAATCCCCGGTGCCGGTCTGGTCGGCGACCGACGGGGCTGGGTGGCAGGCGGTCATGGAGGATCCGGCCCGGCAGGCCCTCACGACGATCCTGACCGCTTCGCGACAGGGCGGCGTGATGCGACTCGCGGTGTTCCGGAACGACGGACCACTCATGGACAATGCCCGGGAGGCGGAACGGCGGTGGAATCGCCTGCCGGTCCTCTCCCGCTGGCGCGACTCGGCACGCGCCGCTCGCGATTCGATCCTCCCCGGCACGGTGCGCTGGTACCCTGGCCCGCGTGGGCTGATGGCATGGCAACCGGTCATCGCAGTCAATCGTTTCGGCCGGGTCACTGTCTTGGCAATCGCCGCCTCGATTGGGGAGCGAGCTACCGCAGCCCATGACCCGGCCTCGGTCTGGGCGGAGTTGCTGGGGGATCGGGCCGCGCCGAGGCCGCTCGAAGCGGCCGCCAGCGAGGCAGAACGATGGCAGAAGGCACGCGAATGGATGGCGCGGGCTGATTCCGCGCTGGCGCGCGGGGATCTGACCGCCTTCGGTCGGGCGTTCGAGACGTTGCGGAAGGTGTTGGCACCCCAGCCTTTCTGAGATCAGGTCGGTGAATGCCTTTGCTGCAAGGCACTCAGGGCGTCCCGTGTAGGATCGCCCTGAGCAGAACTCGGAGTCAGTTTCCGCTTCCTAAGCAACTGTTGCAGCACGAGAGAATCCAGTGGTCTTCAGGGTTCGTTGCGCCCATGCAGCCTCCACTCCCGCAGTACTCGCAGGTGGCTGTGCCGCCGGAAGTTTGCGGGTTGCCAGGACACGACTGTTGTGCGTAAGCATTACAGGCCGACTGCGCGTTGATGCAACTCACCGCCTGATAGTAATAAACGCACCCAGAACCTTGCTCTTGGCGCGTCTCCGCCGAGAGCGAACGGCCGCCAAGAATGATGACGGCCATCGCGAGAAAAGTGATTAGCTTGAAATTCCCTTGCATTGTAAGACCTCGTGGTGGGAAGGATTGCTATTTTGCCAATCGGGCTCGGACGAGGGAGTCCAACTTGGCGCTG
>JBBQJU010000194.1:0-5151 GCA_038326215.1 Gemmatimonadales bacterium
GAGTCATTCACCGCGATCTTCCATGTCGCCGGGCCGAGATGGATCGTGCCGTCCTGCATCCGGAAGGTGACGATACGGATCGTGCTGAGGGTCGGCCCGGCAATGCGGGCGAGCACCGGGTGCGGTGGCAACCGGCGCTCGATCTTCCAGTACGTGGATTCGCCGGCCAGGAGCTCGAGCAGGCGATCGACTGACCACTGTGTGCCGTCGAGTGCCGTCAGCCCGTCCGGGCCTGCGGACCTGAAGATGTGCACTGATTCGCCACCATACCCACGCACCGGCTTGACTACGATGCCCGTCTCGGGCGACTGCGCCAGCAGGGCACGGACCTCACCGGCGTCGCGGAGCACCGGATACGGCACCGCCTCCGCGGGGCCGTTCGATCCTGAGGCGACGAGGGCCAGGACCTCGCCGGTGGGTACGCCCGCGGCGTCGAGCCGCGCGGTAGCCAGCACCTTTTCGCTGACCAACGCACCTTCGGCCAGCGGATTCATTCGCCGCTCCGCAGCGACGCGCTCCCGCCGGGAAATGAACGCCATCCGCTCGTGCAACGGGCGCCGGACATCCCAGAGCCAGTACCGCAGGAATTCACCGCGCACCATCCCCGTTTCGCGCGCGAACCGACGGTACTCCAGCCATTGGGTCCGGTAGGTGATCCCGTGATCGCGACGGATGGCGTGCACTTCGCTGAGCGCCCTGAGCGCACCTGCAATCATGCCGACCCCGCCTTCCAGTGGATGCCCGGAAAGGTACCACACCCCTGCTTCTCGTCGCGCGCCGACCACACTGGCCAGTCAGGGGTGTGCTTGGGTGGGCGGCCCACTGTCGCGATGACACAACAGTTCGATGCATGTACGCATCACGCCATCAATGGATTGGCATCATGCTAAGTGTATGATTTGCAATAACTTAAGCAAATCATGGCAAGCCAAAAATGCATCTTTTTCCTAGCACGGACATTGCGATGGCATAAGGACATCTCGAAGACCATCTGCATAACCTCCTTCGCTCTATAGCCAAAGGTAGAATCCATGAAGTTCTCTCCGCTGCTCACGCTCGCCTTTGCGGCTGCGATCCCGATGACTGGTGTGTCCGCCCAGTCGATCACCGCGATCGGGGCCCAGTGGGCCAATGCCGTCCCGGGTGCGAACGCCACGATCAACAATGCCTTCCCGACCTTGAATCCGAATGGGGCAATCGCCGTTTGCTGGCCGACCGGCAATGCAGGTAGTTGCGCCGGACTCGGCTCAGCCGGGATCTCGGGCTACCTCTTCGAGCCCGCGAACACGCCGATCATCCCCGGTGGATCGGTGTTCAGCCTCGGGACGTTCACCCACTTCAACTTCCCGATCAGCCTTGCGGCCCCGGGACCACTGACCTCAGTGGACCTGCTCTTGTCGTACACGATCGCTGGTGCCACACCGGCGGCGTTTGGCGATTCCTGGACGCTGAAGCACGAAGAGACCTTGAATTCGGGCGTTTGCGCCTATCCCGGTGGCGCTCCCTGTGCTGACCTCGTCTCGTTCGCGCTGACGAGCGGTGCCGCACCGACGCCGTTCCAGTTCGGCGGCTCGAATTTCTTCATCACCATCTTCGGATTCGGTGACACGCCTGCTGCGGCAGCGCTCAACCCCTCGTTCATCACGCTTGAGGGTCAGGCCAACCCGACCCAGCTCTGGGCCCGCATTGACCAGGTCCCAGGCGACGTCGTGCCGGAGCCGGCCACGATGACGCTGCTCGCGACCGGCCTCGCTGGCCTCGCTGCCTCGCGTCGGAAGAAGCTCGCCAAGAAGGTCTGAACCGTACGGCGATCGAGACATTGGGAGCGCCCCGTCGGATTATTCCGGCGGGGCGCTTTCATTACAGCAGAACTCGACTTTCCAGAGTTCCGGAGTGCTGGGGTGTATCGCGGTCCTCCTTCGCCATCACCCGACTGGTCTGAGCAAGGGGAAGGAGAGCCATGCCAGACGGGGAATCTATTGGAGAAGGGCTCGTGGTGGTGTGGTGGCACGCCGCGTGGTCACACTGCCGCCCCGTCCCGAATCGATGCCGCGCGCGCCGCAATCTCCTCCCGCTCGGCGGCGCCGATCCGGGCGAGGTTGCGGACCTGCATCACCGTGCGCGGGTTGGCCGCCAGCAATCCCTCGTGCCGCGCGAGGAAGTCCCAGTACAGCGTCGTGAACGGGCAGGCACGTTCCCCGATGCGTTCGGTCGGATTGTAGCGGCAGCCAGCGCACGGGCCGCCCATCCGCTGGATGTATTTCCCCGAGGCGATGTACGGCTTGCTCGCCAGCACGCCGCCGTCGCCGTACTGACTCATGCCGAGGGTGTTCGGCAGCTCGACCCACTCGACGGCATCGACATACACGGCGAGATACCACTCGTGGACGCGGTCTGGCCGTACCCCGAGGAGCAGTGCGTACAGTCCAGTCACCATCAGACGCTGGATGTGGTGCGCGTAGCCGAGGGTCAGCGTCTGGGTGATCACCTCGCGAAGGCAGGCCGCGTCGGTCTCGCCGGTCCAGTACCAGGGCGGGAGTTCCCCCCGGGCATCGAGCGCGTTCAGCTCAACGTAGCCCGGCATCCGTGTCCAGTAGATACCGCGCACATATTCGCGCCAGCCCAGAATCTGGCGGATGAATCCCTCGACGCCCGCCAGTGGCGCGTGACCGGCGTGGTAAGCTGCCTCAGCGGCGGCGACGACTTCACGCGGGTGTAGCAACTTCAGGTTCATCGCGGCGGACAGCTGCGAGTGATAGAGCCATGGCTCACCGGGCCAGAGCGCATCCTCATAGCGTCCGAAGTGCGGGAGCCGCTCCGCCACAAAGCGCTCCAGTGCGTGGAGCGCATCGGCACGGGTGACTGGCCAGGCAAAACGCTCCAGCGATCCGGGGTGGTCAGCGAAGCGGGCATTGACCATCTCGAGCACGGCGCGCGTGATGTCGTCGGGGGCGAATGCCGGTGGTGCTGGAAGCGTCCCCGGGCCTGCGGCGCCGAAGCTTTCGCGATTCTCGGCATCGAAGTTCCACTTGCCGCCGACCGGGGTGGTGCCCTCCATCAGGATGCCGTGCGTGCGACGCTGCTCCCGATAGAAGAATTCCATGCGCAACGACTTGCGCCCCTTGGCGTGCGCGGCAAAGTCGCGGACGGTGGAAAAGAAATGGCGATCCTCACGAATCTCGAGCGTCAGGCCGGCGTCCGTGACTACCGCCTTGAGCGATTCCATCACGCGCCAATCGCCGGGCGCGGTCATCACCACCCGCGCTGGCGTCAGTCGGCGCAGCGTGGCGTCGAGTTCGGCGGCCAGGCTGCCCAGGTTGTCAGGATCGTCGAGGGTGGTGTAGTGCAGCGTGCGGCCCGTATCGCGCAGCGCGAGCGCGAAGTGCCGCATGCCGGCCAGGAAGAGGGCGATGCGCATCTTGCTCGACCAGACGTGGGTCGACTCCTCTGGCACCTCCGCCATCCAGACGGCGTCACATGTGGGATCGAAGTCGTCGAATGCCGCGGCGTCGAGGTCGAGCTGGTCGCCCAGGACCAAGACGAGGGCACGGATGGCTATCATGGGGCCTCAATCCGCACGGGGCGGCGGCGGCAGGCATCGCAGCAGAACTTCACCTCGTCCCAGCAGCGCGCCCATCGCTTCCGCCAACTCATTGGGCGGCCGCACGCCACGCACGGCTTCGATGGGAGCGACTGCTTGTTGCCCCGGTGTCCCGGGCGGGGGTCTGACGGACGATGGCCTCGCATGGAATCGGTGTACCCCGGACCGGGGAAAACGGATCGGGGGCGGGGAACCGCATCATACCAGTTGTTCCCCGCCCTCGGGCGCAGCCCGAGCGGCGGGGCCTCCGACGTTGATACACTCGGTCGCCCGATGGCCGAAGGTACCGGGTGTAGCCGACTGTGGGGCCCTGCCGCCCTCACTGCGTTCGGAGGCGGGGAACCGCATCACAACAATATCCCCCGCCCTCGGGCGCAGCCCGAGCGGCGGGGCCTCCGACGTTGATACACTCGGTCGCCCGATGGCCGAAGGTACCGGGTGTAGCCGACCGGGAGGCCCCGCCGCCCTCACTACGTTCGCGGGCGGGGAGCCGCATCCCAAGAGTCACTTCTCGCCCGCACGGCACTCGGGGCGGGGAACCGCATCATCCGCTGCCTCACGAAAGCTCTGCGAGCACCGCATCGAGCTGACCCATCGCCGAGCGCATCCCTTCCATCATCCCCATCTGCACCAGCGACTCCATCGACTCGGCGCTGGTGAACGTGGTCACGCTCTCGAAGCGGGACCCGGTCGCTGTTGCGGAGAAGGAGAACACCATGCGCATCGTCGGCATCTCGAGGTTGGGCTGGCCGTCCTCGCCACTGAAGCCGTCCTCGACCTCGATCCGCGACAGTGGCTCGATCGCCAAGAAGCGGAACCAACCTCCCGCCTTCGTGCCATCGGGGCCGATCATGTAATACTCCGACTTGCCACCAACCGCCATGTCGTGGCGCGTGAACGTCGCCGGCCATTCCACCGGGCCCCAGAAGCGCTCGAGCTGCCGCGGGTCGGCGTAGGCGGCCCAGAGCCGGGCGACGGGCACGGGATAGTCGGCGACGATGGTGAGCGTCAGCGCGGTGGCATCGGAGGTCACGGAGGTGATCGGCATGGCTACTCCTGCGGGGGGAATGGCTCGGCGAGGATCGCGTCGAGCTGGGTGAATCGGGAGATCCAGAGTTGTTCGAGCTGGGTGAGCAGGGCGCGCGCGCGGGCCAGTTCCTTCGGGTTGCCGCGCACCATCCGCTCGCGACCCTGCGTGCGTTTGGTGACGAGCCCCGCCTCTGCGAGGACCGCCACATGCTTCTGCACTGCGGCAAACGACATCGCGTAGCGGGCGGCGAGGGTCGAAACCGAGGCCTCTTCGCCGGCCAGAACGCGGGCGACGATGTCGCGCCGGGTCCGGTCGGCGAGCGCCCGAAAGAGGCGGTCGAGGTGGGCGTCATTCCGGCGGGGCCGGGCGGGCAATCGTGCAACCATATGGTTGTAGGTTAAGGCGCGGGACGGGGTGGCGCAAGGGGGCGTGTTCATCGCCGGCGAACTGGCGGCTGGGCACGCGCCGCGCGCTTCGGCGCGGTGACGGCTCTCCGCACTGCCAGCCCCATCAATCGCCG
>JBBQJU010000195.1:0-5149 GCA_038326215.1 Gemmatimonadales bacterium
GATGACCACGTCGACAAGGTTGACCATGACCGCCGGCGGCTCCGCGCAGCTCAAGAACACCGTGCGCGCACCACGCTCGGCCGCGCGCTGCAGGGCCCCGTGCACAAACGGCGTGGTCCCGCTGGCCGCGATGCCCACGACCACATCCGATGGCCCGACCTCGCGTGCGTCCACGGCCGCGGCGCCGGCCGCCGGATCGTCCTCGGCCCCCTCGATCGAGCGCACCAGCGCGTCGAGTCCGCCGGCGATGATACCCTGCACCATGGATGGTGGCGTCCCAAACGTTGGCGGGCACTCCGAGGCATCGAGGACCCCGAGCCGTCCGGACGTGCCGGCCCCGAGATAGGTCAGGCGACCCCCGCGCCGAAAGGCGGCCTCGATCAGCGTCATGGCCGCAGCGATCGAGGCGCTCGCCGCGTGAAGGGCGGCGTGGACGCGGGTTTCCTCGGCGACAAAGAGGTCGACCAGCGCCGAGGGCTCGAGCAGGTCGAGATCCATCGAGCGGGCGTTGCGACGCTCAGTGCTGCGCAGACGGGAGGTCATGGGGCAACCGGCATGAGTGCGAGGGGAGGTGCAGCGTCTTAAGTTACGACCGGCCCGAAGGGGCTACAACTCCGCCGATCGCCCGATCCCCGAGGATGCCATGATTCGATCGACGCGCCATGCCTGGCGCTCCGCCGCGCTGGCCCTCCTGCTGCCGCTCGCCACCCTCGCGGCCCAGCAGGGCACCTCCCTGCCGGCCGGCTTTCGCTATACCGGCAAGGCCCGCGTGCTCGACGCGCCGTCGGCGATGGCGGCCTCAGGCAATCCGATCGCCAGTGACGTGGGCCGCGACATCATGCGCGCCGGCGGCAACGCGGTCGATGCCGCCGTGGCCGTGGGCTTCGCCCTCGCCGTGACCCACCCCGAGGCCGGCAACATCGGCGGTGGCGGCTTCATGATGATCCGCCTGAAGGATGGCACCGTGGCCTCGCTCGACTACCGGGAGACGGCCCCTGGCGCGGCCTCCCGCGATATGTATCTCGATGCGAACGGCAAGTTGACCGACAAGAGCGTCTACGGTCACCTCGCCTCCGGCGTGCCGGGGTCGGTGGCCGGGATGCTGGAGGCCCATCGCAAGTACGGCACGCTGCCCCTCAAGCGGTTGATCGCGCCCGCGATCGCCCTGGCGCGCGATGGCTTCCTGATCGACTCGGCGCGATCACGGTCGCTGCGCGGCCACATCGATCGGCTCAAACAGTATCCAACGTCCGCCGCCCAGTTCGTTATCAACGGCAAGGAACCGATGCCTGGGACGCTGTTCAAGCAGCCAGAGCTCGCCAAGACGCTGGCGGCGATCAGCGCCCGCGGGCGGGACGGTTTCTACAAGGGGTGGGTCGCCGATGCCATCGTGGCGGAAATGGCGCGTGGGGGCGGCATCATCTCGCATGCTGACCTCGCGGCCTACCAGCCGAAGTGGCGGACACCGATCGCGATCCCCTATCGCGGCTGGACCGTCTATTCGATGCCACCGGCGTCGTCGGGCGGTACCACGCTGGCGATGATGCTCAACATCCTCGAAGGGTGGGGGCCGATGCCGGCGTTCGGCTCGGTCTCGTTGCTGCACCGCGAGTCGGAGGCGATGCGCGCGGCATTCACCGAACGCAATACGCTGCTGGCCGACACCGACTTCGAATCCGTGCCAATGGCCCGGCTGCTGTCGAAGGAGCATGCGGCCACGCTCCGGCGCGGGATCAACCTCGCGGTGCACACCCCGACGCCGGCCTTCGACAGTCGTCTGCGCGACGGCAACAGCACCACCCACTACTCGGTGGCTGACGCCGAGGGCAATGTCGTGTCGACCACCACGACCCTGAACAATTCCTACGGCTCGCACGTGACCGTTGCTGGCGCGGGGTTCCTGCTCAACGATGAGATGGACGACTTCGCGGCCGCCCCGGGCGCCGCGAACATGTATGGCCTCGTGCAGGGCGAGGTGAATGCGATCAAGCCCGGCAAGCGGATGCTCTCGGCGATGACGCCGAGCATTGTGGTCGACCCGAGTGGGGCGTTGCGATTGGTCGTGGGGACGCCTGGCGGTCCCACGATCATCACGCAGGTCTACCACGTGATCAGCAATGTGATCGACCACAGGATGTCCCTGCGGGACGCAGTCGAGGCCCCGCGGATGCACGAGCAGGGACTGCCCGACCAGATGCGACTCGAAGGGCCGGGCGGCTTCGCGCCGGCGGCCATTGCCTGGCTCAAGGCAATGGGGCACTCGGTCCAGAACAGCGGCGGGATGGGTGATGTGCAGGCGATCGCCCGCATCAAAGGCGGCTGGCAGGGGGTGAGTGACCCCCGCTATGGCGGGGGCCCCTCGGGCTACTAGGCGTTACGACTCGGTGTTGCTACTCGGTGTTGCTACTCGGCTTTGCTACTTGGCGAAGTCGTCGCGCAAGGTGATGGTCATCGCCTTGCCGGCGTGGACGATGATGTCGCGGTTGGCTGACTTGGCAGCCACCGCGGCACCAGCCGCGCCGCCGCCCACCGCGCCGACGATCGTGCCGGTCTTGCCACCGATCACGCGGCCAATGATGGCGCCTGCAGCTGCCCCCGCGCCGGTCCGGGCCACATCCGTCGCGCCGACGCCGCGCGCCTTCATTTCGTACTCATAGTCGGTCGCGGCCGCCGTGATCGGGTGGCTTGTCCCGTTGATCTCGACGGTCCGCCCAGCGAGCGACAACGTGCCCTTCTCGCCACGATTGTTGGCCTGGCCGATGGCGGTCACCGCCAAGGTGATCACCGAGCCGGCCGGGATGATCACCTTGCCGGTCGAGCTGCTCACATCATTCGACACCCGCACGCGAATCTGGTCGCCGACCCGGGTGTATTCCGAGTGAATCGAGTCGATCGTCACGCTCGAGATCGTGGTGCCGCTGACCAAGGTGACCGACGCCGCGTTCGACGGCGTGGGCGCAGGCGTCGGATTGGGGGTCGGCCGTGTTGGGGTTGGTGCCGGTCGGACCACCACCGTCTTGGGCGGGGTCTTCACGAAGACGGTCTCCGGCGGCGGTGCCGGCTTGCTGGTATCCAGCGCGGGGACGTCGGCAATCGGCACCAGCGAGTCGGTGCCCAGCGCGGCACCCTCACTGTCGGCGGTCTTCTCGCCGCAGGCGACGAGGCCCAAGGCGAAGGCGGTGGCAAGGACAATCCGGCGGTAACTCATTCGGTACTCCTGGGTGATCCGTGATCGGATCGGGGATACCTTTCCCCGATGCGCGCGCTACGCCGACTCCTGCCCTATCTCCGCCGTCATTCGGCAGCCTACTGGGTCGGCTTCCTTTCCCTGCTGGCCTCCAATTTCTTCGCGACGCTCGGTCCGCGCTACGTCCAGCGCGGCATCGACGTCCTGGCCACGGCCGGTCCGGGTGCAGCCCGGGGGGTTGCCGTGGCGGCCCTCTGGGTCGCCGGGCTGGCGTTAGCCAGCGGTGTCCTGCGCTTCGGCATGCGGCACCGCTTCAACGGCGCCTCCCGCGAGGTCGAAACCGACCTGCGAAACGATCTCTTCGGCCGCCTGATGGGGCTGTCGGCGCCGTTCCACCAAGGCCACCCCGTCGGCGACCTGATGGCGCGTGCCACCAACGACCTGCTGGCCCTCCGGATGGTCGCCGGTCCCGCCATCATGTATCTGATCGACACCAGCGTGCGGACGGTCATGATCGTCCCGATGATGCTCGCCCTCTCCCCGTCGCTGACCCTTTGGGCGCTGCTGCCGACCCTGGGCCTGCCACTCGTCATGGTGGTCATCGGCGGTGAGGTCCATCGTCGGGCACTCGCCGTACAGGATCAGTTCGGGGACATCTCCTCGTTCGTGCAGGAACATCTGGCCGGTGTCCGGATCGTCCGGGCCTACGCGCAGGGGCCCGCCGAAACGGCCATCTTCCACGGCCTCGATCGCGGCTACGTTGCCAGCAACCTCGCCCTCGCCCGCGGCCAGGGGATCTTCCATCCGCTGCTGACCTTCCTTGGCGGGCTCGGCGCCGTCATCGCCATGATCTACGGCGGGCGGCTCGTCCTCACCGGGGCGATGACGATCGGCGGATTCGTCGCGTTCGGTGTCTATCTCGCCACGCTCGTCTGGCCGATGATTGCCCTCGGATGGGCCATTTCGCTCCTCCAGCGCGGCGACGCCGCCTCGGATCGCGTCCAGGCACTCTTGGAGGTGACGCCCGACATCACCGACCCCGCACACCCTGCGGCCTTGCCGGCAGCCGATGGCCCGCGCCGCCTGAGCTTCGAGGGGGTCTCGTTCCGCTACCCGGGCGCCGAACGGGACTGGGTCCTGCGCGACGTCTCCTTCACCGTCGAGGCCGGGAAGGTCCTCGGCATCGTGGGCGCAACGGGGAGCGGCAAGACCACGATCGCCGAGTTGGTGGTCCGGACCTACGACCCGGATCAGGGGCGGATCCTGCTGGACGGCGTCGACATCCGCAGCCTCGCGCTGGCCGAACTCCGGGCAGCCGTCGGCATGGTGCCGCAGGAGACGTTCCTCTTCTCCGATACGTTGCGCGAGAACGTCCTCCTCGGCTCACCCGACGATGGCCGCCTCGACGAGGCCGCACGCGTGTCGCGCCTCGACCAGGCACTCCCCGACCTGCCGTTGGGCTGGGCCACGATGCTCGGGGAACGCGGCATCAACCTCTCGGGGGGGCAACGGCAGCGTGCCGCGATCGCGCGCGCCTTGGTGCGCCAGCCGCCGGTGCTGGTGCTCGACGATGCGCTGAGTGCGGTCGATGCCCAGACCGAGGAGGACATCCTCGCGGCGCTGCGTGGGGCGATGGTGGGGCGGACCTGCCTGATCATCTCGCACCGCTTCTCCGCCGTGCGCGACGCCGATGAGATCATCGTGCTCGACGACGCGACGATCGTCGAGCGCGGCACGCATGAGGCACTGATGGCGAAGGGGGCGCGCTACGTGGCGTTGCTCAGTCGGCAGGAGCTCGAGGAAAGTCTGGCGTAACCGCTAGAGCCGTCGCGTCAGCCAGGCCGGCGTCATCGCACTCAGCATCCCGGCGAGACGCGTGAACTCCCCGGTCACCAGCAGGACCCCCACCACCACCATAATCAAGCCACTCGCGCGCTGGAGCCACGGCATCCAGCGGCGGAA
>JBBQJU010000196.1:0-5140 GCA_038326215.1 Gemmatimonadales bacterium
GCCGACCCCGCCAATCGCGGCCGGGTGCTCGATTCTGGCTTCTGGCGCTATACCCGGCACCCCAACTATTTCGGCGATGCCCTCCAGTGGTGGGGCTTCTGGTGCTTCGCGGCCGGGGCCGGGCTCTGGTGGACCGTCCTCTCCCCGATCGTGATGACCCTGCTGCTCCTCAAGGTCTCCGGGGTGACGCTGCTGGAATCGGCGCTAGTGGAGAGCAAGCCCGGCTATCGGGACTATGTCCGGCGGACCTCGGCGTTTGTGCCGTGGTGGCCGAAGCAGGCCGGGCGCGACTGACGCCTCGATGCGACGATCGTTTTAGCTTTCGGGTCCAAGGCAATTGCCACCCGACCGCCGCGCCCTGACGGGCGCGGTTGGAGGCGGTCGAAATTGCTGCCGGCGCCCTGACGGGCGCTTTGGATATTGTTCACCGTTCACCGGTCTTCCGCATGGCTTTCGTTCGCATCTCCGAGTTGTCCCAGCATGTCGGCGCCGTCGTCACGGTGCCGGGCTGGGTCGTCACCACCCGTTCGTCGGGCAAGATCGCCTTCTGCGTGATGCGCGATGGCACCGGCTATCTGCAGACGGTCTTCCCGAAGAATGAAGTGGTCGAGGGCGCATGGGAGCGTTTCGCCACGCTGACGCAGGAGGCCTGCATCACCGTGACTGGAACGGTGCGCGAGGATGCGCGTGCGCCGGGTGGCTACGAGCTGACGGCGAGCGACGTGGTGGTCACCGCGCCGAGCGTGGACTATCCGATCTCGCCGAAGGATCACGGCACGGCGTTCCTCTTCGAGCATCGCCACCTCTGGCTGCGGAGCAAGAAGCAGGTCGCCATCGCCCGGGTGCGTCACGAGATCGAGCAGGCGATCCACGACTTCTACTACGCCCGCGGCTTCATCCGCGTCGATACGCCGATCCTCACCGGCTCGATCGGCGAGCAGGCGGGGGAACTCTTTGCGACCGAGTACTTCGACCTCGGTCAGGCGTACCTCGCGCAGACTGGGCAACTCTACGGCGAGGCCGCAGCGGCGGCGCACGGAAAGATCTACACCTTCGGCCCGACCTTTCGCGCCGAGAAGAGCAAGACGCGTCGGCACCTGACCGAGTTCTGGATGATCGAGCCGGAAGTCGCCTTCAATGACTCCAACGCGAACATGGAACTGCAGCAGGACTTCGTGTCGTACCTCGTCGAACGCGCCCTCGAGCGGCGCAAGGAAGAGCTCAAGGAACTCGAGCGTGACCTCGCCCCGCTGGAGAAGGTCACCGGGCCGTTCCCGCGGATCACCTACAGCGAGGCGATCGCCACGCTGCAGGCCCAGGGCTCCGACATTCAGTGGGGCACCGACCTCGGCGCCGACGACGAAACGGCGCTGGCCAAGGCCTACGACAAGCCGCTCTTCGTGATGAACTATCCGAAGGAAGTAAAGGCGTTCTACATGAAGGAAAATCCGGACGATCCGCGCACGGTGCTGAACAACGATTGCCTCGCCCCCGAGGGCTATGGCGAGATCATCGGTGGGTCAGAGCGGGAAGGGGACTACGACAAGCTGCTGCAGCGGATCAAGGACCAGGGCCTCGATCCGGCCTCCTATGGCTGGTACCTCGACCTCCGGAAGTACGGCGGCTTCGTGCACAGCGGCTTCGGCCTCGGCCTCGAGCGCACCGTCGCCTGGATCTGCGGCATCCCGCACATTCGCGAAGCGATCGCGTTCCCGCGGCAGATTCATCGGCTGTACCCGTAGCAGCGAACGGCGAATTGCGATCTGCGTGTAGGGGCGAGGCATGCCTCGCCCCTACGGCCGTTCGCCGGTCGCCGTTCGCCGTTCGCCGGCCTTCACCTCATCCCAAATCACATCCAGCTCCTCCAGCGTCGCGTCGCCGAGCACCACCTGCCGCTCGGCGGCGATCGCCTCGATGGCCTCGAAGCGGCGGCGGAACTTCGCGTTGGCCCGATCGAGGGCAATCCCGGGCTGCACGCCGGCCTTGCGGGCCAGGTTGACCACCGCGAAGAGGAGGTCGCCGATCTCGTCGGTGAGCGCGGTGGAGTCGTCCGCGCCGATCACCAGCTCGGCTTCCACTTCGGCGAGCTCCTCGGCCACCTTCTGCAGCGGCCCGCGTGTGTCGGGCCAGTCGAAGCCGACACCGGCGGCACGTTCCTGCAGGCGGTAGGCGAGCAGCAGTTCGGGAAGTGTGGTGGGAAGCCCACCCAGGGTGCCATGACCCGTCGGTCGCTCTCTGGCCTTGAGGGTCTCCCAGCGCTCCCGCTCGCCCAGGTCGAAGAGGTGGGGATGGCGGCGCCGCATCTTCGCCACCAAGTCGTCGGCGATGTCTTCTGGGGTAAATTCCCCGGTCTCCGCGCCAAGGACGAGTTGCCACGCGAGGTGGAGCATCAGGTCGGCGACTTCTTCGCGGATGGCTGCGGGCTCGTCACTGGCGAGGGCGGCCGCCAATTCGTGGGCCTCCTCGATGAGGTAGGGCCGCAACGTCTGCCGAGTCTGTACCCGGTCCCAGGGGCAGCGCTCCCGCAGGTCCGCCACCATCGCCACTGCCCGGTCGAGGGCCGATTCGTCTTGCATCCGTTCTCCCGGAGTCCTAGTCTCTGATGGTGCACAATCCCATGACTGCCGATCCTGCCCGGGCCTGGGTGGACGTGGACCTCGACGCCGTGGTCCGCAACGCCCGTTCCTTCGCGGCCCGCACTGGCGTGCCGATGCTGCCGATGGTCAAGGCCGATGGCTACGGCCTTGGTGCCGTGGCGGTGGCACGCGCACTCGCCGAAGTGGAGCCGTGGGGCTACGGTGTGGCGACCGTCGATGAGGCGCGGGAGCTGCACGTGAACGGAGTGCTGCGGCCCATCCTGATCTGCTCCCCGATGTTGCCCGACTCGGCGGAGGCGACCGCCGCTGTCGCTGCTCGGCCGACGATTGCCAACCTCGAAGGACTTCGTGCCTGGCTCGCGCTGGGCGACCGTCCCTTTCACCTCGAGATCGATACCGGGATGTCGCGGTCCGGTCTGCGGTGGGACGATGTCACGCAGTTGATGGAAGCACGTAATCTGCTCGCCTCGGCCGCTGGATGGGAGGGCATCTACACCCATTTCCACTCCGCCGAGCGTGATGACGCTGCAACCGCCGACCAGTGGCGCCGGTTGCAAGAGGCGATCACGATGCTGGGGCGCCGCCCACCGCTGGTGCATGCCGCCAACTCGGCGGCTGGCGCGGCCGGGGCCGCCTACGCCGCCGATCTGACGCGGCCAGGCATCCATCTCTATGGCGGACGCCTCTCGGGGCTCGACGCGGTGCCGGTGGCCGCGGTCCGGGCGCGTGTCGTTGGGGTGCGCCGACTACCAGCCGGCGGAACCGTCTCCTACGACGCGACTTGGCGCGCGTCGAGTCCAACGACGATTGCGACGATTGCCATCGGCTACGCCGATGGGATGCACCGCCGCCTCTCGAATGGCGGCGCGGTGGAGTTGCTGGGCCAGCGGTTGCGCATCGTTGGTCGGGTCACGATGGATCACCTCATGGTCGACGCGGGCGACCTGCCCGTCTCCCTTGGCGACGTCGCCACGCTCTTCGGTGGCTTGGTCTCGCTCGATGAACAGGCCGCGCTGGGCGGCACCATCGCGTACGAACTTCTCACCGGGCTCGGGGCACGTCTCCCGCGCCGCTACCACAGGTCGTCATGAACCAGCATTTCGCCTCGCTCATTCTCGGGCTCGCCGGTCAGGCCAACGCGGCAATGGACGGCCAGCTCCCGCCAGGTGCGGCCGACGCAGGCGCCAATGACGCACGGCAGTTCGCCAAGGCGCTGATTGACACGCTCGGTGCCCTCGAGGAACGGACCCGCGGCAACCTCGACGCGGATGAGGCGAAGCTGGTCGAGCAGGCGCTGACGGCGCTGCGCTTCCGCTTCGCCACGGGCAAGACGTGAGTCGCCGCGCCGCATTGATCGTCCTCGATGGTCTCGGCGTCGGCACCGCCCACGACACGGCCGCATACGGAGATCTCGGCAGCGCCACCCTCGGCAATGTCATGCGCGCGGCCGGCAACCTCCGGCTGCCGAATCTTGAAGCGCTCGGCTTGGGCGACTGCGGCGACAGCGGCATGGCGAAGGTCGCCTCCCCGACGGCCGCCCGCGGGGTCGCGCAACCGAACAGCGCCGGGAAGGACAGCACGACTGGGCATTGGGAGCTCTGCGGCCTGCAGCTGCCGGTGCCGTTTCCAACCTATCCGCAGGGCTTCCCGGCCGACCTGCTGGCCGAGTTCTCGGCCCGGACCGGTCGCGGGATCATCGGCAATCGCCCCGCCTCCGGAACCGTGATCCTCGACGAACTCGGCGCGGACCATGTCGCCACGGGGCAATGGATCGTCTACACCTCGGCGGATTCGGTCTTCCAGATCGCCGCGCACGAGGAGGTGGTTCCGCTCGCCGAGCTCTACGCGGCGTGCCAGATCGCCCGGGAGCTGCTGGTCGACCCCCATGGGGTCTCCCGGGTCATTGCCCGCCCCTTCAAGGGGAAGGCGGGCGCGTGGCAACGGACTGCCAACCGCAAGGACTTCTCGCGCCAGCCCACCGGCCCGACCCTGCTGGACCGACTGGCCGAGGCGCATCTCCCGGTCGTCGGGGTGGGGAAGGTCGACGATCTCTTTGCGGGGCGGGGGATTACCTCGATCCATACCCCCACCAATCAGGATGCCTACACCCTGATCGAGGGGGGCCTGCTGGCGATGCGACGGGGCTTCCTCTTCGCCAACGTGATCGAGTTTGACCAGAGCTGGGGACACCGGAACGATGTGGCCGGCTTTCAGAAGGGACTCATGGAACTGGATCGGTGGATCCCCCGTCTCCTGAAGCAGGTTCGGGAGGATGATCTGATTATCTTCACCGCCGACCACGGGAACGACCCTACCACCCCGTCGACCGACCACGCACGCGAGTGCGTGCCGGTGCTGGCGCTGGGTCCCAGGGTGCGCCCGGTGGCCCTGGGGGAGCTGGGGACCTTCGCGGATATGGGGCAGACCATCGCGGAGTTTCTGGGGGTGCGCCCCCTTGAGGCCGGCACGTCCTTCCTGGAGCGGGTGTGGAGCTGACGGAGTTGCGGGCGAGGGCCGAGGGAGGGCGGGAGCGGGCTTATGCG
>JBBQJU010000197.1:0-5115 GCA_038326215.1 Gemmatimonadales bacterium
CGAGGCCGGAGACGAGCCATCATGAACAACTCCGCGGGAGGTGGTGGGGCAGTGCCCAAAGGTGGCGCGATCGCCGCCTTCCCGCCACCTCGCGGCTGGCGCTACCTTCCACGATCTCCTCCTCCCTCGGACCGCTCATGCCCGCTCCGTTTCAATGGCCGCGCCGCGACTTCCTCGCCGTGGGTGCCTCGGCGATGTTCGCGCCCCATCTCCGCTGGCCCGCGCGCGGCACCCGGCCGGTGCCCAGCGCGGATCAACTGCAGTGGCACCGCGACGAATTGGCGCTCTTCGCGCACTTCGGCGTGAACACCTTCACCGACCGCGAATGGGGGCAGGGGACCGAGTCGCCCGCCCTCTTCGATCCGAAGGCGCTGGACGCACGGCAATGGACGCGCGCCGCCAAGGCGGCCGGCTTCAAGATGGTGATCCTCACCGCCAAGCATCACGATGGGTTCTGCCTGTGGCCGACCGCCACCACCGCACACTCGGTGAAATCCTCGCCGTTTCGCGGCGGCGACGGCGACGTCGTCCGGGAGGTGGCCGACGCCTGTCGCGCCGATGGACTGCGCCTCGGTCTCTACCTCTCACCCTGGGATCGCAACGCGACGGTCTACGGCTCCGAGGGTTACCACGATTTCTATCTCACCCAGTTGCGCGAACTCCTGACTCGCTATGGCCGAGTCGACGAGGTCTGGTTCGACGGCGCGAATGGCGAGGGGCCGAACGGGAAGAAGCAGGTCTATGACTGGCCGAGGTATTGGGGTGAAGTGAAGCGCCTCCAACCGCAGGCAGTGATCTTCTCCGACGCGGGCCCAGACATTCGCTGGATCGGCAATGAGGCGGGCACGGCTGGGGAAACCAACTGGTCGATGGTCGATCCCAGCGTGGTCCGCACACCGGGGGTGAGTGGGGAGGCCGTCACCCGGATGCTGCAGCAGGGCGATCCGAACGGCAGCGTCTGGCAGCCCGGCGAGACGGATACGTCGATCCGCCCAGGGTGGTTCTACCACGCCAGTGACGACGCCAAGGTGCGCAGCGTCGACAACCTCGTCGACATCTATGTCAGTTCGGTCGGGCGCAACTCCAAGCTACTCCTCAACGTCCCCCCCACCCGGGACGGCCTGCTGCACGAGACCGATGCCGTCCGCCTCGCCGGTATGCGTCGCGCCCTGGACGCTCGATTCGGCCATCCGCTCGAGGTGTCGAGTCGCATGGAGCGCCGCGAACACGTCGGCACGGCACTTCAGGTCGAACTCCGGTTGCCGGAGGCGCGCAGCGTCGGGTGGGTCACCTTGCAGGAGCCGATCGAGCGCGGGCAGCATGTCGCCGCGTGGCGACTCGAGGGCATGGCCGCCAATGGGATATGGAATCCGCTCGCGCGCGGCACCACGATCGGGCACAAACGCATCGTCGCCCTCCCGCCTGGGGAACGGCATGGGGTGCGGCTCGTGATCGAGCAGGCGCTGGCTCCCGTCGACGACGTCCGGATGGTGCTGCATGCCGACGCCTGACCGCCGATTCGATGTCGACGCCTTCCGCGTACGCCCTGATCATCCGGTCGACCTTGCGTCGCGTGCCACGAAGGTGGCCGACGTCTACGCGGACAAGGCCGAGTATGAGAAACTGCTGGACCAGCACACGAAGCAACTCCGGCATCTCCAGAATCTGCTCTACGCCGACGATCGCCACGCCGTGCTCGTCATCTTCCAGGCGATGGATGCAGCGGGCAAGGATGGCGCGATCAAGCACGTGATGAGCGGCGTCAACCCGCAGGGATGTCAGGTCTTCTCCTTCAAGGCCCCGTCGGTCGAGGAGCTCGACCACGACTTCCTCTGGCGCGCGGTGCGCTGCCTGCCCGAGCGCGGCCGGATCGGCCTCTTCAATCGCTCCTATTACGAGGAGACGCTGGTCGTACGGGTGCACCCCGAGATCCTCGCGCGCCAGCCCCTCCCCGAGAAGATTCGGGACAGTGAGGAGATCTGGGGCGATCGCTTCAAGTCGATCCGGCACTTCGAGCAGCATCTGGCACGGAACGGTACGCGCATCGTGAAGTTCTTTCTGCACCTGTCGAAGGAAGAGCAACGCACCCGCTTCCTCGAGCGGATCGACGATCCCGAGAAGCAGTGGAAGTTCTCCGCGGGTGACGTGCGTGAACGCGGGCACTGGGATGCCTACCAAGCGGCGTATGCCGAGACGCTGGCCGCAACCTCGACCGAGGAGGCGCCGTGGTATGCAATTCCGGCGGATGGGAAGAAGAACGCGCGGCTGTTGATTTCCGAAGTGCTGATCCGCACGCTTGAGGAGTTGCCGCTCCGGTTCCCGGCCGGCACCGAGACGCCCGACTCACTGGCCGCGCTGCGTGCGCAGCTGGTGGCCGAGGGGTGACCCGCTAGCGGAAGAGCGTGCGCTGCACCGGGCCATGCACGCCAACGGGCGCCATCGGCCCATCCTGCTCGGCAAGCCACAACTCGCCGACGAATCCCGCCTCCCGGAGACGGGGTTCGACGCTGCTGCGCGCCGTCTCGGGATTGTTGCAGCGCTGACTCAGGTGGGCGAGCACGACCGTGTGAAGCTCATCATGCCAGAGCTCGGCGAGCAGCTGGGCGGCATCATGGTTGGCGAGGTGACCGCCCGGTCCGGCGATCCGATCCTGCACCACGGCAGGGTAGCCGCTCCCCCGGAGCAGGGCCTCGTCGTGGTTCGACTCGAGCACCAGGCAGTGCCGGTCCCGGAGGAAGAGTCGGACGGCCTGTGTCGGCCGGCCCAGATCGGTGGCCATGCCGAGCGAGGTGCCATCCGGGAGCGTCACGGCCAGCGCAATTGGTTCTGCGGCATCGTGCGACGTCGGGCATGCGGCGACGGTGAACGGACCAACCGTCGCCACGCCGCGCGACCCGATCGGGAGGTAATCGCATGGGTCACCACCACGCGCGAGCGCGTGAAAGGTGCCGAACGAAGCCAGCAGGGGGATGTCGTGTCGGCGCGCGAGCTTGGTGGCGCTGGCGGCGTGGTCGCCATGCTCGTGGGTAATCGCCACGCCGACGAGGGCCGTCGGATCGAGGCCCGCCTCGGTGAGTCGACGGTCGAGTTCGCGCAGGGAGTAGCCGGCCTCCAACAGGAGGATGGCGCCTTCATGGACCAGGGCGAAGGCATTCCCCTTCGAGCCCGAGCCGAGCACGACGAGCTCGGCCACCGGCGGACGCCCGTTCATGGCAACGGACGCGCGCGCCGATCAGCCGCGGGCAAGGCGGCCATGCAACCCGCGGAGCGACGCCTCCATTGCCGCGTCGACGGCGACGTCGCGTCGCGGGAGAATCCGTCCTGCGGTCGCCACGAAGGCGTCGAGCGTGAGTTGTTCGTCGCTGTCCCCACCCCAGGCGAACGCCGGGACCCACTTCGGTGCGCGCGGCGTGCCGAAGAGGTTGGCGCCGGCCCCGACCACCGCGCCCGTCGGCAGCAGGGTGCCGATGGCGGTCTTGGCGTGGTCGCCGAAGAGGGTGCCCAGATTGGTGCGCCCCGTCTCGATGCGCACGGTGCCGATGTCGAGTCGGATCGGGCCGTACGTGTTCTTCAGGTTCGACGTGATCGTGCCGGCGCCGAGGTTCACCCATTCGCCGACCACGCTGTGGCCAAGGAAGCCGTCATGGCTCTTGTTCGCGAATCCTTGGAAGACCGACGTGCTGATCTCTCCATGAATGCGGCAGTGCGGCCCCACGCTGACATGCCGCAGGTGGCCTCCCAGCAGGAAGGAGTCGTGGTCGACGCGCACCGGCCCCTCGAGTCGGGTGCCTGCGCGCACCTCGACGTCGCGCTCGAGAATGATCGCCCCCTTGCGCGCATCAAGGATCACGCCCGGTTCGAGGACCGCCCCGCGCAACGCGATGGCGCCCGGATTCCCGAACACGACAACGCCCTCCGGGATCGGATCACTCGTGCCGTCCAGGCTGCCGAGGAGGTCGGTGAACAACTGCTGTTCAAGCGCGGTGATCAGGTCGAAGGCGCCGCGAAGCACCAGCCCCTCGATCACGATCCCGTCGCCATCGTTGTGCGGTCCACTCCAGCGCTCGCCAGCATCGAGTCGCCACGCCACGGCACGCCCGCCACTCAGCAGGCGCTTCGCGCCGCCGACTGCGCGCATCGGAAGCTTGGGCGAAAATGTGCTGTCGACGACCCATGCCGGCCCGGTGACGGCGGCCGCCGTGACGACCGGGAGGGCGCCAGCGGGGCGTGGGCCGGTGGCGTGCGCGGCCAGGTGGCCGGCGACTGGCGCGGCGAGCGCGCGCTGCCACCGCTCGTGCAGGCGCCAGGCGCCAGCACGGAGTTCACCGAGGGGCAAGGCAGCAGTAAAGGGTGCCCAGGCAGCGCCGGGTTCGATCGGATCGAGCAGGTACAGCGTCATGTCACTCCAGGTCACGCACCTCGGCAGGGAGGGCGTCGAGGGTTTGCTTGAGTTGGGGGGCACGGGCGCGGTCGAGGACCAGCGTGCGCTGATTGGCATGGACCACCACCAGCTCGCGCACGCCGGAGAGCACCATCGGTGGACCATCGTTCCAGACGATGCAATCGCTGCAGTCGACCAGCGTGACGGGGCCGTGCACGACGTTGCCCTGGCGGTCGCGCGGACGCACCCGCGCCATCGCCTCCCAGGTGCCGATGTCGTCCCACGCGAAGTCGCCGGACACGACGGCGACGGCCGCGGACCGTTCGAAGACGCCGACGTCGATCGAGACGTCCCGCACGCCGGCGAAAAAGCCTGCCACGTCCCCGGCGTCGAGCGCTGGGAGCCATGGCGCGATCTCATTGGTGTGCAACATCACTTCGCGCCGAAGGTCGGCGGCGCGCCACGCGAAGAGACCACTGTTCCAGAGCGCGCCATTGGCCATCAAGTCGAGCGCCGTCGCGGCATCAGGCTTCTCCTGAAAGCGGTCGACGGCACGTGCGGCACTGTCGAGCCGGGCGCCGGGCACAATGTACCCGAAGCCGGTCTCCGGCCGAGAGGGCACGACGCCGACCGTCACCAGCCGGGAGTGCCGCGTCGCCGTGTCGAGCGCCGTCGCCGCGCTCGCGACGAAGGCGGCCGGGTCGCGGATGGTCCAATCGGCGTGCATCGAGATG
>JBBQJU010000198.1:0-5104 GCA_038326215.1 Gemmatimonadales bacterium
GGCGCGGCCGATGGCCGCGCAGGGTGAGAAAGCGTGTCATCCCGAGCGCAGCGAGGGACCTGCGTAGTCGCGGTTACGCAGATCCCTCTCGTTGTTCGGGATGACAGATTGCAGTCCCGTTCACCGTTCACCGTTCACCGAAACCGCCACCCCTCCACCCGATTCACTCCCGTCCCGCTCGCCATCGAATCCGTGATGATCCGCCCGGCCGCGCGCAGTCGTTCGGCAGCCGTCGGCCCCGTGGGGAAGGTCGCGGGCCGCAGCAGTAGCCAGCCCGCGGGAGTCGTGGCATCGGGCCACTGCTTGATCTCGGGCACGGCGAGCGCGGTGTTCGTCATCCGGGCGTAATAGCGCAGCGGCAGCGCGGTGAAGCCATCGAAGGCGTAGATCGGCTCACCTGGCGCGCGGGCCGCGAGCGTGGCGGTGACGGTACGCCACGGCGTGCGCCAAGTGGCTGGTGTGATCGCACCCCACGTCGACAACAGCAGCATGCCGATGGTGGTGAGTGACGCGACGCGCTGTTCGCTGTCGCTTGCCGCACCGATCATCAACGCCAGCGGGATGGTGGCCCCGATCAGGTAGCGCGGATCCCAGAGGCCGAGACCGAGGACGATCCCGCCGACGAAGACGGCGGCGGGCGGGGCGGCTGCAAGGAGGAGCAGCTGCCGCTGCGGTGATGCGCGGAGGGTCTTCACCACCAGCCACCAGCCGAGCAGGGCGGCCGCAAGCATCGCGAGCTGCGGCGTGCGATCGGCGAGCAGGGTGCCCGGCAGGAGGAGCCAGTCAGTGAGCACCGGGTGACGGCTCCACGACAGCTGCGCCCCGACACTACTGCGTGCCTTCGCCATCAGGGCGAATGCCCAGGGGATGGCCGCGACTCCGGTGGTACCGACCAGCAGCAGTGCTTCCCGACGCCGGCCGCGCCAGACGAGGATGACCACCACGGCCGCGACCATCGGCCAGGCGAAGTAGTGCGTCCAGGTGGCGGCGGTGGCAGCCACCATCAGGACGGGCAGGGCGGGGCGCTGATCGGCGCCTGGCGTGATGACCCGGTACATCGAGCCGATCAGCACGGCGAGCAGCGCCACCAGTAGCCCCGAGCCACGGACCTCGGCGCCGCTCTCGAAGACGATCGGATTCACCGCGACGGCGAGCGCCGCCACGGCGCGGCCCCGCGCCGAGAGGCCGGCCGAGGCGGCGGCCCACCAGGTGGCGACGATCGTCAGGGCGTAGATGCCGAGCGGGAGGAGGCGGAGCGCCGTGGGCGTCGGCTCGGTCACCGCGAGCCAGCCCCAGAGGGTCAGGTAGAAGAGCGGGGGGTGGACCCGGTCGGCGACCGCCGAGGCCCAGAGCTGGGGCAGGTCGCCCAAAGCGGTGAAGACCGAGTAAAGTTCATCGTACCAGAGGTCGTATCGGAGCAGGGTCGCCGCGCGGAGCGCCATGGCGCCGACGATCAGCACCATCACGAGGACGGGCAGCAGACGATGCAGACGACTTTTCACGGTACAACAATCCTAGCCGTCCGGAAGGATGGCCGCTTGGCGCTCGGCGGCGACGGCCAGGTCTCGATCGGCGATACGATCATGAAGGGGAAGGCGGTGAAGGTCCGCACGCTGAAAGGCGGGCGAATCCTCGCTGGCTTCGCCGGCTCGGTGGCCGACGCCCTGACGCTCTTCGAGCGCTTCGAAGAGAAGTTCGACCGCTACCCCGGCAACCTGACGCGCGCGGCGACGGAGCTTGCGAAGGATTGGCGCAGCGATCGCTTTCTCCGCCGTCTCGAAGCGTTGCTGGTGGTCGGCGATCTCGAGCATGTCTTCCTGCTCAGCGGCACCGGCGAACTGATCGAACCCGATGACGGCATCCTCGCCGTCGGCTCGGGTGGCACGTACGCCCTCGCCGCCGCCCGCGCACTGCTCCCCGACGACCGCCTCTCCGCCCGCGAGATCGTGGAGCGGAGCTTGGCGATCGCCGCGGAGATCTGCGTGTTCACGAACACGAGTCTCACGGTGCTGGAGTTGCCGCAGTGACCACACCTCCGACGCCTGACGCTGAGCTCCCCCCGCCCCTTCCCTGGCTGGAGGAGCTGCCGCCTCGCCAGATCGTGGCGGAGCTGGACCGCTACATCGTGGGGCAGGGGGCGGCGAAGAAGGCGATCGCCATCGCGATCCGGAATCGCTGGCGTCGCGGGCAGGCGCCGGAGGGGATTCGCGACGAGATCACGCCGAGCAACATCATCCTGATTGGTCCGACGGGCGTCGGCAAGACGGAGATCGCGCGGCGGTTGGCGCGGTTGGCGGGAGCGCCGTTCGTGAAGGTCGAGGCCACGAAATTCACCGAGGTCGGCTACGTCGGTCGTGATGTCGAGGCGATGATCCGCGATCTGGTCGATGCGGCGATCTCGCTGGTGCGTGCCGAGCGGGAGGACGAGGTCTTCCCGCAGGCGGCGCAGAAGGCGATCGAGCGGGTACTCGACCTGTTGTTGCCCGCGAGCGATGGCGATGCCGACGATGCGGCGCTGGCGAAGCGGCAGGCGGCGTCCCGTGAGAAGTTGAAGGCGATGCTGCTCGACGGGAAGCTGGATGATCGCGAGGTCGAGGTCGAGGTGATGCCGGCCAATTATCCCAATCCCGACGCGATGCGTGCGCCGGACGGGATGGATGCGCCGGAATCATCGTTTGCGGACTGGTTGATGGACATGCTGCCGAAGAAGCCGAAGCGGCGGTTGGTGAAGGTGCCCGATGCGCGGCGCATCCTCGAAGACGAGGAGCTGCGTGCCATGGTGGATATGGACGACACCGTCTCCGAGGCACTCGACCGCGTCGAGAATCACGGCATCGTCTTCATCGACGAGATCGACAAGATCGCCGGCGAGAAGGGGACGGCGGGCCCCGATGTCTCGCGCCAGGGGGTGCAGCGCGACCTCCTTCCGATCGTGGAAGGGAGCACGGTGCAGACGCGCTACGGCCATGTGCGGACTGACCATATCCTCTTCGTCGCGGCCGGCGCATTCCACATGACCAAGCCGAGCGACCTGATCCCGGAGTTGCAGGGGCGCTTCCCGATTCGGGTGGAATTGGAGCCGCTGACGGAGAAGGACTTCGTCCGGATCCTCACCGAGCCGGAGAATTCGTTGACGCGGCAGTACGCGGCGCTGGTGGCGGCCGAGGGGTGCGTGCTGGAGTTCTCGGACGAGGCGGTGAGCGAGTTGGCGCGGATCGCCTGGCTGGCCAACGACCGGATGGAGAACATCGGCGCGCGGCGGCTGCACACGGTGATGTCGACGTTGCTCGAGGACATCCTCTTCGACCTCCCCGACGGCGGGAAGACGACCAAGTTGCGGCTCGACGGGGCGGCAGTGCGGGAACGGCTGGCGAGTGTGGTGCAGGATGATGATTTGCGGAAGTACATTCTTTAGGCGGGAATGATCACTCAACCGCGGCCGGCAGGCCGTGGTGCGCCGCCACGCCTCCCTTACCACGGGTGCTGCATGCCGATCTTCCGCACCGTCCTCGCTGCTCTCCTCTCGTTTGCCGCCCTTCCCGCCCGAGCGCAAGCTCCGCCGATCTGGCCAGTCGGCGCCAAGCCCGCGGTGGCGATTGGCGTCGAGGAGGGCGAGCTCGAGTATGAATTCTCTGGCGTGACTGGGGTGCGCAGGCTGGCCAACGGCATGGTGGTGGTCGCGAACACCAAGCCGCTCGAGCTGCGCGTCTTTGATGCCAAGGGGAAGTTCGTCCGGCGCATCGGGCGGTCGGGCAATGGGCCGGGGGAGTTCCGCGGCGACCTGCGCCTCCTGCCGGCTGGGGGGGACTCAATCGTCGTCTTCGTCAGCGGTCGCCTGCGCAACGTCGTCTACCGCGTCGATGGCACGCTCCTCGGCGAGACGGTCTTCGAGCGCAACCTCTCGCCGATGCTCACGACGAGTGCACTCGCGTCGCGTACCTCGATCTGGTCGGGCGGCGGGCCGATTTCCGGGTGCGTGCGTCCGGTCCTTTCGGCGATCTCCAAGGGGGACGAGCCGATGGTCCGCGAGCTCTACGTCGATCCGGTCGGTCGGAGCTGGGTTCGCGATTTCGGTGCCCGACAGTTCACCGTCTACTCCCCGGCAGGACGCAGCGTCGGGCGCGTGCTGCTACCCGCCGGCTTCGAGCCGATGCAAATCGAGCCGACGTACGTGGCTGGGGTTGGACGGCTGGTTGACGACGTCGAGCAGGTCCAGGTGTGGCCAGTGACGACGCCAGCAGCCGGCAACGCGGCATGCATGGCGACCGTCGATTCGTTCCCGGTGCCGAGCTCGCTGCGGCTCGCTGAACTGAAGACGCTGGTGCGGAACGCCGCCACGGCAAGCGAGGTCTCCTTCATCAAGTACAAACGGTACGTCTATAGTCAGGACTCGCTCGAGCTCGACGTCCCCGCCGACATGACCTATCGAACGCTCCGCGCTACCGGGAATGGCTGGGCGATCGTGGTTTTCGATCGAAAGTCAACCCTGTTCTGCGTCATGGGCATCGGCGATGCGGCGCCCGCTGCGTGGGGGAACGGGATGTTGCGGTGCGGATCGTGAGCGCCCGGGTGTCCAAGCAGTCGACTCTCCGGCTGTGCGTGATCGCCATGGTCAGCACCTTCCCCCTCGCGGCGCAGGAGCAGGGGATCACGCTCGGCAAGGTCGTTGTCAACACCGGATCGGACTCGTCGAGTCTCTCGAATGCGAGTCAGTTCAGCCGATTGACACCTGACGGCGGTGTTCTCGTTGCCGACCACATCGGGCAGACGATCTACCACTACGCGCCCGATGGCACGCTGCGCTGGCGTGCCGGACAGCGCGGCGAGGGACCCGGTGAGTTTCGATCCCTCGCCAGCTTTGGTGCCGACGCGGATCGCGTGATCGTGCTGGATCGGTCACTGCGACGGACGACAATTTTCTCGCTCAAGAGCGGGAAGCTCATCGAGACACGACCCTTTCCAATCCCACCGCCATCGCTCGTTGCCCCGGTGCTCTGGGCGGAGACCGGCGCATGCAGTGCATGGCTGGCGAAGGAGCCGCAGGCGACCTACCTCGGACTGGCGACGGTGTCAGAAAAGGAGGTACTTCACCGCTTTTCGTTGG
>JBBQJU010000199.1:0-5096 GCA_038326215.1 Gemmatimonadales bacterium
CCCCAATGCCAAACCACCCCCGAAACCGGAGTCTCGAGGGTGGTGGGTCCATGGGCCTAGGAGGATTTGAACCTCCGACCTCACGCTTATCAGGCGTGCGCTCTAACCAACTGAGCTACAGGCCCCAGTAGAAGACGCCAAGATTAGCGGTCCCGGCCCCTCGGGTCAACCGCGCCGGGGCACTGCAGGCACCCCCTACCCCGCCTGCACGATGTCCCGGACCAGTTCGGTCGTCCGCCGGAAGTCGATCTTCCCGCTCCCCATCGTCGGCAGCTCCTCGATCACCACGAAGTCCCGTGGCATGGCGATGTTTGGCAGCTCGGTCGCCAACAGCTTCAGCAGTGCCCCCTGATCGACCGGCTGGGACACCGCCGCGACGATCCGGGCCCCCCGGACGCCGTCGGGCACCTCGACCACGCAGCAGACCACCCCCTCGGGGAGGAAGCGTTCGAGGACGTTTTCCACCCGGATGAGGGAGACCATCTCGCCGCCGATCTTCACGAAGCGCTTCAGCCGCCCGACATGCCAGAGGTAGCCGTCCGCGTCCTGATAGCCCATGTCGCCGGTGTCATACCAGCCGTTCCGCATGCTGAAGGTCGTCGACTCGAAGTCGTCGAAGTAGCCCTGCATCACGCTCTCGCCCTGCACCAGAATCTTGCCGATCTCACCCACCGCGCACGGCGCGCCCGTCTCGTAGTGCTCCAGCCGGACCTGCACGTTCGGCAGCGGGCGTCCGACGCTCCCCGGCCGATTGGCACCGTGGAAGTTGAAGGAGATCACCGGACTCGTCTCGGTGCAGCCGTATCCCTCGAGCAGCTCGAGGTCGTGCTTCTGCTTGAACTCCTGGCGCAGCGTATCCGGCGTCTTGTCCGCGCCGGTCAGCATGATCCGGCAGGACGCGAAGTCACCCGGCTCCGACTTCCGCAGGTAGCCCCACATGAAGATCGGCGTCCCCACCACGAAGGTGACCTGCTCGGAGCGGATGATCTCGCAGATCGTCCGAAACTCGAGCGGGTTGGCATAGGTCACCACCGTCATCCCGTGGAAAAACGGCAACCAGAGGTTGGTGGTGAGCCCGAAGACGTGGAAGAGGGGGAGGTTGGCGAGGAAGACGTCGTCGGCGCTGACGGCGAGGAGGGAGGAGATGCCGACGAGGTTGGCGTTGATGTTCCGATGGGTGAGTGGCACCGCTTTGGGATCACGCTCGCTGCCACTGGTGAAGAGCATCACCGCCCCATCGTCGAGGCTCCCTCCGTGCACCGTTTGAAGCAGGAGCGCCAGCGGGAGCTTGGCGCGGAGGGCGGCCAGCGCCTTGTCGATCCCGGAGATCCCGGCCATCAGGTCCTCGAGGAAGACCATGCCGGGGAGCGTCGGGCAATTGATCTTCTCGAGCAGCGCCCGCGAGGTGATGACCGTCTTGAAGGCGCACTTCTTCTGGGCGTAGACGCAATTGGCCGCCGCCCCGGTGGAGTAGTTGATCATCACCGGGGTGCGCCCTGCCATCAGACTGCCGAGGATCGAGAGCACGCACCCCGCCGACGTCGGCAGCATGATGCCCAGGAAGCCCTCGTCCATGCGCTTGAACTTCTCGGAGAGGATCAGGGAGGCGATCACCGCCCGCTCGTAGGTCAGGCGGGTGCCGGTGGCGCGGTCGATGATGGCCGTCTTGCCGGCGTACGCCTTGGCGGTGCGCAGGAAGCGGTGGTGCAGGAGCATGGCCGGTCCGGGAGGGTCGCTGAAGGTCAGGGGAACCGCTTCGAGTCTAACAGAACGGGGCTGAGCCGCCAGAGGTGGGCCGGTAATGGTGGTGCCCCGCCCGACCGATAACAGACGAGTCATCCATCATCGGGAGTGCGACGGGCGTGTTTGCAATTCTGGGCATCATCGTGGTTCTCGGCTCGGTCCTCGGCGGTTTCGCGATGGCCCATGGCCCCTTCGCCGTGCTCCTCGCATGGTCCGAATGGGTCGTGATCGTCGGTACGGCGGTCGGCACCGTCCTCATCTCGACCCCGAAGGCCGTGCTCGGCCATCTGACCAAGAAGCTCCCACGAGTCTTCACCGGCGCCGCGCCCTCCAAGGAGCGGTACCTTGACGTGCTCCGCCTCCTCTTCGAGCTCTGTCAGCTGGCCCGGCGCGACGGCCTGATCGCCATCGAGTCCCACATCGAGCGCCCCGAAGAGAGCAGCGTCTTCAAGAAGTACCCGTCCATCTCGGACGACCACCACGCCGTCGAGTTCCTCTGTGACGCACTGCGGACCGTCCTCGCCGGCTCGGTGCCGGCCTACGATCTCGAGGCGATGCTGGAAGCCGAGATTGAGGTCCACCACGATGAGGACGCCAAGACGGTCGCGGCACTGACCCGTGTCGCCGACGCGCTCCCCGGCATCGGCATCGTGGCCGCCGTCCTCGGCATCGTGGTCACGATGCAGGCGATCGCCGGCCCGATCGAGGAGATCGGCCACCACGTCGCCTCGGCCCTCGTCGGCACCTTCCTCGGCATTCTGCTTTCGTACGGATTCGTGGCGCCGATCGCCACCGCCGTGGAAACACAGAACGGCGAGGAGCACCGCCTCTACCTCGTGCTCAAGGCCGGGATCGTGGCGTTTGCGAAGAACCTCCCGCCGATCATCGCCGCCGAGTTCGCGCGCAAGGCGATCGCTGCGGATGCCCGGCCGAACTTTGCCGAGATGGAAGCGGCCTGCAAGGCGACACGCCAGGAGAAGACGGCGTGAAGTCCGATCGCGAGACGGTCATCCGCATCGTCCGCAAGGTCAACAAACACGGCGGGCATCACGGCGGGGCCTGGAAGGTGGCCTTTGCCGACTTCATGACGGCGATGATGGCGCTCTTCCTCGTCCTCTGGCTGATCACGCAGAGCTCCGAAGTGCGCAGTGCGATTGCCGGCTACTTCCAGGATCCGCTCGGTCGGGGCGATCAGTTCGGGACCTCGATGATCCCCGGTTCCGGGCAACCGATCCTCCCGTCCACCAACCCGATCCAGATCCAGTCGGCCGCCGGGCGACGGGCCGATTTGCTCGCGCTCAGCAAGCAGCTGCAGGCGACCATCGGCGACTCGATGATGACCGGCGCGATGAAGCAGAACCTGGTCATCGAAATGACCAACGACGGCCTGCGGATCTCGCTGCTCGAGGATTCGACGGGGGTCTTCTTCGCGACGGGCTCGCCTACCCCACGCGGCCTCGCGGAGCCGATTTTCAAGGCGCTCGGCGGGATGCTGGCCCGCGCGAAGTTCCCGATCGTGATCGAGGGACACACCGACGCACGCCCCTATGGTGACGGCAGCGGCTATAGTAATTGGGAGCTGAGTGCCGATCGTGCCAACGCGGTGCGGCGACTGCTGGTCAACGGGGGGTTGGGGGACGGCCAGATTCTGGCGGTGCGCGGACTGGCCGATCGGTCGCTTCGCGTGGCCGCCGATCCGCTCGCGCCGCAGAATCGACGCGTCACCATCGAGGTGAAACTCAACGTGCCGGCCACCGACTCCCTGCCACCGAAGCAGGATCCGACCCGCTTCCCGCCGTCGCCCCCGCGAGTGCCGCGGTGAGCCGCGCGCCCGCACGCACGGTGCTGCTGGTCGAAGCGCGCCCGGCGGGGACCGATGTGCTCGCCGCCGACCTGAACCGCCTCGGCGGCGTCAAGGTGGTGCGGGTCCGGTCGCTCGATGCGGCGCTCGACACGCTGGCCACGATGCCGGTGGACGCCGTCGTCGGCGTGCACCAGCCACCCGACCTCGAGGGGCTGGTGCTGCTGCGCGCGCTCCATGGCGAAGACCAACGGCAGGATCCGGCCACCGTGCTGTTGGCCGAGCAGGATGCCGCCACCATCCGCATCGCGGCATGGCGGGAAGGCGTCGATGCGATTCTCACCTGGCCAGCCGATCCGGTCGATGTGGCCGGCGCGCTGATGGTGCTGATGGAGCGCCGCGCCGGCGAGCGGAGCCGCAGCAGCCGCATCTCGGGGCCCGATGACAGCATTCGGCGACTGGTCGAACTGCTCGCCACGACCCTCGATGCCGCGATTCCCGGCGCGCGTGGCCGAGGGGAGGCCGTGGCGCATGCCGCCGTGGCGGTGGCCACCGCGATCGACGTGCCGTCCGACCTCCTCCTCCCGATGGAATATGCCGCCCGGCTGCACGAAATCGGGCGGATCGGCACCACGGCCGACCCGTCCCCGGGCTCCGGATACGGCCTCTCCTCGGAAGTGACCCTCGCGGGTTCGGCCCTCTTGGGCGAGATTCCAGCCTTGGCCGATGCGGCGATGCTGCTCGAGGGGATGGGGGCCAACTGGGATGGCTCCGGCGCCCCCACCGACTTGCAGCAGGGGCAGATCCCGATGCGATCGCGCATCCTCCGCGGCGCGCACGACCTGCTGGTGGCCGCAGACCGGGTCCCGGGGGGCGGGACGGGGCGGCTGGCCGCGGCGCTGGCCTCCTTGGGGCAACACGCCGGCACCTGGTATGACCCCGCTGTGCTGGCGGCGATGGAGGTGCTCGTCTCCAGCGAGTTGGACCCCAACTGGTTGCGGCATCAGGAGCTGGTCCTGCCGGCGCGGCTGCGCGAGGGAATGATCCTCGCCGACGACCTGCTCACCGCCTCAGGCGTCAAGTTGCTCTCGGCTGGTTCGGTTCTGAATCAGGCCAGCCTCGATCTGATCCGGCGGCGACACCTCTCCGACCCGATCGTGCACGGCGTTCCGATCCGACCCACCACCGGCTGACCTCGGGGTGGGCCTGGCCCACACCCTGAGGACTGGTCTCTGGCTCCGTTCTCCAGCAGCCCCTCCACTCCCGACCTCGAGCTCCTGCGCAGCGTCCATCGCGAGCGTCTGGGCGAAGCCATCGCCCGGAGCGTCGCCCACACGCTGCGCGACCTGGCGCAGGTCGTCGACGTGATCGAGCTGACGGCCTCGCGAGGGCCGGAAGGGTTGCGTGCGCACGCGCTGGCCAGCGCCCGGTTGCGCGATGCGCTGCTGGCCGAGGTGTCGCTGCTGGAGGCGTTCGCGCTGACGGAACGGCAGCGGATCACGCCGCTCTCGGTCGCGGATGTGATCGAGGTCGCCGTGCGTCTCGCCCGCCG
>JBBQJU010000200.1:0-5044 GCA_038326215.1 Gemmatimonadales bacterium
CCCGGCGGTCGGGGTGCCCAAGACGCCGTGAGTATTCGCGCGGTTCCCGGCGGTGTGCAGCTCACCCTGCACATCCAGCCGGGGGCGCGCCAGTCCGCCCTGGCCGGTCGCCACGGCGATGCAATCAAACTGCGCCTCGCCGCGCCGCCCGTGGATGGGCGGGCGAACGAGGCGCTGTTGACGTTCGTGGCCGAGCTGAGCGGGGTGCCGGGTCGCGAGGTCAGGTTGGTGCGGGGGGCGTCGGCGCGTCGCAAGGTGGTCGAAGTCCGGGGACTGACGTTGGAACGGGCGTCGGCGCTATTCCTCGGGGGGTAGCCCGTCGGGAAGCCCAGCCTGCTCGGCCACGCGCCGGGCCGCCACGGAAAGCAGTTGCCGGAGTCGTCGCCGTTCGGCGGCCGGATAGGGGTGTCGCGGCGAGAGTCGACTCCACCCCTCGGGGCCATGGCCGACCCAGAGCACGTCGAGGACGAGGACCAGCTCCCGCGCGATGACACTCAGCGGGCAGACAATCGCGACGGTGCGTTCCTGGGACAGGGTCATCTCGGCGGTGCCCGAGCGTCGATCCGCCCAGCTGTGGATCCGTAACTGGACCAGCTCCTCCTGACGCTCGAAGGTCCATTCATGCACCCCTGGCGCATCCTCCAGGACCACGGTGGCCCGCTCCGCGCCCTCCAGCAGGGTGACCGCGGCGCGCGTGAGGTCGCCGAGCGCGTCGGTGTCGTCTGTGGCCTGCATGGCCACGCGGAGGTCGTCGGCCTCAAGGGCCACGACGGCGCGACCGGTGGTGGTGAGGGCGAAACGGAGCGAAAGTGCCATGCGGAGCGCGGTCCGGGAGAGGGAAGTCGTGCGCCTGAGTATCGGCCTCGCATGCGGCGAGCTGGAAGCGGCGCGTCGAAGCAGGAAAAGTTGTCCCGGTGGGGCGCGCACGGGAAGGGGAACGGACTGCGTTGCTCTCCCCCCCGCCGTGACCCATATTCGACAGGTGTCTTCATCTCCACGAGGAGTTTCCCGATGGCGTTTTCGCTCCCCCCCCTCCCGTACGACTACACCGCCCTTCTCCCGCACATCGACGAACAGACGATGCGGATTCACCATGACAAGCACCACGCGGCGTACGTCACCAACTTGAATGCCGCGCTCGACGGCCAGGATGCGCTGCTCGCGCTGCCCATCGAGCAGCTGATTGCCGATCTGTCGCAGGTGCCCGAGGCAAAGCGGACGGCAGTCCGCAACAACGGTGGTGGCCATGCCAACCACACCCTGTTCTGGGAGATCATGGCGCCGGGCGGCGCCACCGCGCCCACCGGGGAACTTGCCGCGGCGATCGAGGCGACCTTCGGTTCCTTCTCCGGCTTTCAGGAGCAGTTCCTCAAGGCCTGCACCACCCGCTTCGGCTCCGGTTGGGGGTGGCTGTCGCGTGCGGCCGATGGAAGTCTCCTCGTCGAAAGCACCGCAAACCAGGACTCGCCGGTGATGGAAGGGCGCACCCCGCTCCTCGGCTGCGATGTCTGGGAACACGCGTACTATCTGCACTATCAGAACCGCCGACCCGACTATGTCGCGGCCTGGTGGCATCTCGTCAACTGGACCGAGGTCGGCCGCCGGTACGCGGCTGGCCGCTGAGAGGATTTCCGATGGCTGTCCCTGCGGTTGGTTCCGTCGCCCCCGATTTTACGCTCGCCTCGACGTCGGGCGCGGACGTCACGCTGTCGTCGTTTCGCGGCAGCACGAATGTCCTGCTGGCGTTCTTCCCCGCCGCCTTCACGAGCGTCTGCACGGCGGAGCTCTGTGCCTTCTCCGAGGACTACAGTCGCTTTGCCTCGGCCGACACCGTCGTGCTGCCCATCAGCGTCGACTGGATCCCGGCCCTGAAGGCGTTCAAAGCACACGAGCAGATGACGGTCGACCTGCTGTCTGATGGCAAGCGCGAGGTGTCGCAGGCGTACGGGGTCTATCTGGCCGAGGCCTTCGTTGCCAAGCGCGCCTACATCCTCATCGATAAGTCAGGCGCGGTCCGGTGGACGCACGTCGAATCCGAGCTGGGGCATTCGCGGGGCAACGCCGAACTGCTTGAGCAGCTCGCGGCGCTCGGGTGATTGCTCGCCATGCCGCCGGCTCCCGCCGCCGGCTGGTCGGACTCGCGTTGGCGGCCGCGGTGACGGGCTGCCAGCTCGAGGTACGCCCGCCGAGCGGCTCTCGGCGGGATGACGCGGCAGTGCAGGGCGCCGTGGATGGGTTCTACCGTGCCCTCGCGCTGCGGGACACCGCGGCGCTTGAGCTGGTGGCCTTCACGGGAGGAAGCGCCTTGCTGGATGCGACTGGTCGGGAGGTGACGCTGGTGCCGGTGCTCGCCCTCCTGGGGGTGCCGGAGCGGCGCACGGCCCCCACCCCGCCGCGCGTGGTCCACACGGAGTTGCGGATGGATGGCAACACCGCCGTCGCGCGGGTCGTGCTGACGGCACCGGCCGGCGGCGGGGCCGGCGAAGTGGAAGCCAGCGACCTGCTCACGCTGGGCCGCCGTGACGGCACCTGGCGCATTGCCCACACCCAGTTCGGGTCATGGCGGACCCGGTCGGCACCCTGACCTCCACGGCGCCGCTCCTCGCGCCGCCGCTCGCCATCGTGGTGGGCGCGGCGCGCGTGCTCGGGGCCGCCGGGACGTCTGCGACGCGGTTGCGGGCCCTCTGCGAGCACCTCCGCATGACCTTGCCCGCCGACGAAGTGCGACTGCGCTCCGGTGAGCGTCGTGCCGGGGCGCTGCGCGAGCCGACAACCGATCTCTTTGCGGTCGCGGTCCCGTGGCGCACCGATCGGCCGGTCGTGCTTGAAGTGCTCGGGAGTCGTCGGCCGCCAGCCGAGTTGCGACCGGTCCTCGAGGCCGTGGCGGCGCTGCTGGCCACGGTGCTGCCGGTCTTTGAGGAAAGCACCCCGGACGAGCAGGGCCTCGAGCGGCGCCTCGCCCGACTGACCATCGATTCGCTGCCGGTCGGCCTCTACGTAGTCGATCGGGACTACCGCATCGTGGTCTGGAATCGGAAACGGGAAACCGGGACGCAGGGACTTCGTCGTGACGACGTCATTGGCCGCCCGGTCGTGGAAGTCCTGCATCGACAGGATGCCGCTGCCCTCATCGCCGAATTCGACCACGTCTTTCGGACCGGGGAGGCCTTCGAGACCGAGCAGGAGGTCATCGCAGAGCGCGAACCGCGCACCTTCAGGACGTCCCGCCTCCCGATGCGTTTGGAGGGGGACGGGATCAGTCACGTCATCACGATCGGCGATGACGTCACCGAAACCCGGGCGCTCCAGCGGGCGATGCAGCAGACCGAGAAGCTGGCGGCCGTCGGCCAACTGGCGGCCGGTGTGATGCACGAGATCAACAACCCGTTGGCTACCATCGGCGCCTGCGTTGCCGCGATTGCATCGCGGCTGGGTGCCTCGGCCGAACCGGTGGTCCGCGAGTACCTCGACATCATCGAGAGCGAAGTGGTACGCTGCACCAACATCGTCGATGGACTCCTGGACTTCTCCCGCGCGGGTCGCGCCGGTGGGACGATGGAGCCGACCGACATGCACGGCGTGCTCGAACGGACCCTCTATCTGCTCAAGCATCACCAGCGCTTCCGCCGACTGCAGGTGATCCGCGATTTTGCCGATCCGTTGCCCCTGGTGGTGGGGAACGCCGAACGGCTGATCCAGGCTGCGATGGCGATTCTGCTCAACGCGGCGGATGCCACGGGTGGCCGAGGGCAGGTCGTCGTGCGCACGAGGGTGGAGGGGGCCTTCGTCGTGGTCGAGTATCAGGATGACGGACCGGGGATCCCGCCGGACGTGCTCCCGAAGGTGTTCGAACCATTCTATACCACGAAGGGGCCGACCCGCGGCACCGGCCTTGGCCTCTCCATCTGCTACGGCATTGTGGCCGACCATCATGGCCGGCTCGATGTGCGCAGCGAGGCGTCCCGGGGGTCAGTATTCCGGATGGCGCTTCCCATCGTGCGTGAGGGGCGGACCCCATGAAGCTGCTCGTCGTGGAAGATGACCGGACCGTTGGCCAGTACGTCAAACGCGGCCTCGAGGAGCAGCAGTACCTGGCCGACTGGGTCGGCGACGGGGCCGAGGCGCTGCGCCTGATGACGGCGACGGCCTACGACCTCATCGTCCTCGACTTGCGTCTGCCGGGGATGACCGGGCTCGAGGTACTGCGCACGCTGCGCGATCGCGGCCTCACCATGCCGGTGCTGGTCCTGACCGCGCAGGACGGGGTCGAGTTCAAGGTCGACGCGCTCCGGGCGGGGGCCGACGACTACGTCACCAAGCCGTTCGCGTTCGACGAACTGCTGGCGCGGATCGAGGCGATCTCGCGCCGACCCCGCCTCCTCTCCTCGCGCTCGTTGCGCGTCGCCGATCTGGAAGTGGATCTCGACGCGCGCGAGGTGCGCCGCGCGGGGACGTTGGTCGAACTGACGCCGAAGGAGTACGCGGTCCTCGAGTACCTCATGCGGCACCAGGGCCGCGTCATGTCGCGCACGCTGATCACCGAGTACGCGTGGGATTACCACTTCGACCCGGGCACCAACATCGTCGATGTCGTGATCAACCGCTTGCGCAAGAAGGTCGATGCCGGCGCCCCCCAGAAGCTGGTGCACACGGTCCGCGGCGTCGGCTACGTCGTCAAGGGCTGACGGCGCGTGCAATCGATCCGGCGCCGGCTCTCGCTCTCCTATGCGCTGGCGCTCACCACCACCATCGCCGTCTTCGGTGGCGCGCTCTATGTCGATCGCCGCGAAGCGGTGGGTCGCGAGCAGGAACAGCGGTTGCAGACCCGGCTGGAGTTCGAGGCCAACTTTGTGGTGTCGGGGCTCCAGGAACAGGCGCGTTTCTTTCCGCGCCTGGTGCGCGTCGTGCCGTCGGTCAGCGCCGACACCACCTACGACCTGCTCCCGGAGATCCAGGGATTCTTCAAAGGCGTGGGCCAGCACTACCTCTTCGTCGCCGATCCGGTCGGGCGGCTCATCTTCGTCTCGCCATCCGCGAACGCCCT
>JBBQJU010000201.1:0-4979 GCA_038326215.1 Gemmatimonadales bacterium
GCAGGGAGTCCCTGCTGGAAACCGTACTTGTGGTTCGCCGTCACATCGAGCGCCTGCTTCAGTGCATCGACGACGGCCTTGGGCGGTGGCCCATCCGAATCGCCCGCGCCGAGGTCGATCACGTCGACGCCTGCCTCGATGAGGCGGCGCTTGATCGTGGGAATCTTGGCGAGTGGATAGCCAGGAAGCTGTCCGACGCGGTCGCTGATCTGAATCATGCAGCACCTCCTGCCACGGTATTTCGAAGGATCCCCACCCCGGGGATCTCGACCTCGACGACATCGCCGGGATGGAGTCGGCCCACCCCTTCGGGCGTGCCGGTCAGAATGAGATCGCCCGGCTCGAGCGTCATGATGCCGCTGATGTACTCGATCAACACGGGGATCGAGAAGATCATGTCACTCACGGACGCACGCTGGCGCTCCTCGCCATTCACCCGACCGATTACCTCGAGCGTGGTCCAGTCGAGGCCCTCGGCGATCATCGGACCGACCGGGCAGAAGGTGTCAAAGCCCTTGGCGCGGCCCCATTGGCCGTCCGGCTTCTGCAGGTCGCGGCAGGTGACATCGTTGCCACAGGTGAAACCGCGCACATACTGCATCGCCTCGACCGCCGACACCTTCGACGCGCGCCGCCCGATCACGACGCCGATCTCTGCCTCGTACTCCACTTGCTGGGACACCGCCGGGATGACGATGGTGCCGCCCGGCTCGAGCAGCGCCGAGGGCGGCTTGAAGAAGAGCATCGGATGCGTCGGGATCGGGTTGCCGAGTTCCTTGGCATGCGCCGCGTAGTTGCGTCCCACGCAGATGATCTTGCTCGGCTGAACCACCATCATGGCGCCGCTCCGATCCCGTGACGGGCGAAGAAGTCCTCACACTTGCTGCGCACCTGACTCCACGGCCCGATCACGCGGTCGGCGGGCGGCAGTCCTTCGAGCAGCATCATCCCGTACCGTTTGGTCACCACACGCCGATCGAGGAGGATCACCACGCCAACGTCTTGCGCACTCCGAATCAGCCGACCGAACCCCTGCTTCAGCTTGAGCGCCGCGTGCGGGAGGAGATAGCCGGAAAAGCCGTCCTCGCCCTGCTCCGCGATGCGCTCCAGACGGGCCGCCGTAATCGGCTCCGCAGGAACCTTGAAAGGTAGCTTGGCCAGCACGAGGCTGCGGAGCGCCCGTCCTGGCACATCGACCCCCTCCCAGAAGGAATCGGTCCCCAGCAGAATGGCGTTGCCGGTCTCGCGAAAACGGCGCAAGAGGTGGTCGCGTTGCCCGTCCCCCTGCACCAGCAGCGGGAAGCGGTCACCGAGGGCCGCGCGCAGCGACACTGCCGCACGACGCAGCGCCGCGTGGGAGGTAAACAGCACGAAGATGCCCCCATCGCCGGCGTAGGCGAGGTCGTGCACCACGTCGACGATGGCGGCATCGTGGCCGGCCTCGTCCTCACGCGGATCAGGCACGTCTTCCGGCACCCCCAACAAGCACTGGGCCCCGTAGTCGAACGGCGACGGAAAGACCTCCGCCAGGGTAATGGGGGAATCGCTTCCGCCGAGTCCGATGCGCGACGACAGAAAGCTGAAATCGCCACCCGTCGCCAGGGTCGCACTGGTAAGGGCGACCGTCTTCACCCGATCAAACAGCAGGGCGCGCAGCGTGGGTGCCAGATCGAGGGGGACCGCCGCCATCTGCAGCGCCTGCCCCTTCGGGCCCGTTCGCTCGATCCAGCGCACCTCGGGGGGACGGCCCACCGCCGGGCGCAGTGTGATATTCAAACCATCCGCTGCGGAATCGAGTCGCCGGATGACCCCGCGGCATTCCATCAACAACTGCTCGCGCCGCTCGGTGCCCTCGGCCTGTGCCAGCCGGTCGGCAATCGTTTCCGTGACCTCGGCGATCAACTGGAAGGAACGGACCGTCGCTTCGAGCTCGGTGGTCAATCCCTCGGCCCAGATGGCGTGTGACCCGAAGGAGTCGTCGAGCCGCACCTGGCCACTTCCCTGCTGCTCCAGGAAGCCGAAGAGCCGAAGCACCAGTCCTTCGGCGGCGCGGCGTGCCTCGGCCACGGCGGGGGCGAGCCGATCGCGGATCAGATCGAGGGATGCACGCGAGAGCAGGTCATCGGCGGTCGCGAGGTCGCGTTGCAGCGAGGGGACCAATCCCTTGCCGCTTCGCTCGAGCCGGTTGAGCAGCCGACGGATGCCGCGACTGGACACCTGCACGCCGAGGTGCGAGGCGGCGACGTCCTCGAGGTGGTGCGCCTCGTCGAGGATGATTCGCTGGTAGGCCGGCAGTACCGCAGCTTCCATCCAGTTGTACGACGCCTGGCGCACCGCGAGATCGGCGGCGAGCAGGTGGTGGTTGACCACCACCACGTCCGCCTGCGCGGCCCGACGCCGGGCACGGAACACGAAGCACTTGTCGAAGTGCCGGCACTGCAGTCGGGTGCAGAGATCGGCCTCGGCGGCCACCTCATCCCACACTTCGCCCGTCGGTGGCGCGGGGAGGTCGGCGAGCGTCCCATCCTCCGTGTGCGATGCCCAGGCGGTCAGGTCGAGGAGCTCCTGCAACCGGTCGCCCTCGAGCAGCGACTGCTGACTCGCACTGGCCGTCTCCAGCCGGGCACGGCAGAGATAGTTCCGCCACCCCTTGAGGAGCGCGAAGGTGGGAGTGTGGTCCGCCGTGCCTAGGGCGCGAGCGAGGAGCGGCAGATCCTTGCCCACCAACTGCTCCTGCAGGTTGATCGTGTTGGTGGAGATCACCGTGCGTTCGCCGTTCGCCTTGGCCCAGGCCAGCGCAGGCACAAGGTAGGCAAACGACTTGCCGACGCCGGTGCCCGCCTCCAGCAGGAGCACGCCACCATCGTTGTAGGCATCGACCAGGTGCGCCGCGAGGTCACGCTGGCTGCGCCGATCCTCGTATCCACCGAGCTCCTTCGAGATCGGCCCGTGTTCCCCCAACTGCTCGATCACTTCGAAGGGATCGAGTTTGATCTCCACCCGAACGGTCGGGACCTCGACCACCACATAGAGGCGCTGCCCGGTGTTGTCGACGATCCCGAAACCGATGCCGTCGTCGTGGGCGCGCGCGGCGACCGAGAGATCGGCCATCGACGGCTCCAGATGGCCACTCGGATGGTTGTGCAGCAGCATCTCGCCGGCGCGCGCGACGCCGGGGAGCGCGAGGACGCGATCGACGGTGCCGCGCGCGACCACACGGACGGCCGTGATGATCCGGTCGGCATCGAGCGTGGCCACGAAGGAGACTTCGTTGCCGTCGGCGGCACTGATTTCCCGGCGCAGTGCATCCCGCACGGCCGGCGACAGGCGATCGTTCAGGTCTTCAATTCCTTCTTCTTCGCCGCGGGGAAGAGGACATTGTTGAGGATGAGGCGGTAGCCAGGAGAATCCGGGTGCAGCGCCAGGTCCGTCGGCGCATCCCCGATGGCATGCTGCGGGTCTTCCGGGTCGTGCCCGCCAAAAAAGGTCCAGGTGCCTTTCCCGCGCGACCCGTGGATGTACTTGACCCAGGGGGCGCCGAGTTCGTCCCCGAGCACGATGACATCGGGCTTGAGGCGATCACGGCGGAACGACGTGGTGAGGCCGTAGAAATCCGGGATGACCTGCCGGTGGTTCTGCACGAGCATTGTCGCCACCGGGTCGATCTTGGCCGAGAAATTGAAGAGCGTGAAGGCGCCGAGCGGTTGGCGGGCGACGCCATTCACCTGATGACCATCAATATCGCTGAACACCGCCAATGACGGCGACTGCTCCAGGGTGGCGCCTTGAAACGCCAGCGCGGCGTCCCAGTGCATCAGCGACGAGGCACGGGGGTCCATCGGCGTGCCGTCGGCGTACGCCGCGGCGATGTCGATGCCATCGCTGGCCAGGGCGAGATCGAGTGTCTCGGTCGCCGTGCACATGGCAAAGAGAAACCCGCCGCGCTCCACGAAGCCGCCGATCTTCTGCGCCACGGCACGCTTCATCGCAGGGACGTGCGGGAAGCCCAGCTGCTGGGCGGTGCCGCGGTTCAGGTCCATCATCGACTGCAACCAGGGGGCGCCAGCGTAGTTCAACACGAACTTCGAATACTGGCCGGTGAAATCCTCGTGGTGCAGGTGCAGCCAGTCGTAGTTGGTGAGTCGGCCGCCGATCATTTCCGGATCCCAGACACGATCGTACTTGATGCCGGCATACTCCAGCACCATGGTGACGGCATCGTCCCACGGCGCTGCATTGGGCGGCGCGTAGACCGCCATGCGCGGCGCCTTCTCCAGCGGGACGGCATCCATGTTGCCGCCCTGCAGCTGCGCGCGCATCTCGGCGACACTACCATCCGTCACGGACTCAAGCGTCACGCCGGACAGGATGGCATCCCGCTGCACGGCGTCGCTCGCCGGCATGAGGAAGGAGCCCCCGCGATAGTTGAGCAGCCACTCCGACTTCTCGCCCCGCTCCAACGCCCGAAACGCCACGCCATAGGCCTTGAGGTGGTCTCCCTGCGCATCGTCCATCGGTACAAGCAGCGACGCGCGTGCGCGCGACGGGCCCGCCCAGCCTCGGCGGGGCAGCAGGACGCTCCCACCGCCCGCGAGCGCGATCCGCAGGAAGTCGCGCCGAGCGATCATCCGGCCACCCCCGGACCGGCCCCGCGGCGCAGCGCGTCGCGCAGGCGGCGGGCTTCCGGTGCCACAGCACTGGTCGGGAACTCGATGAGCAGGCGTTCGAGGCGCGCGGTGGCCTCGATGACCTGCCCGGCGGCCGCCTCGAGCTCGGCGAGCGCGTAGCGCGCCGTCGCCGCCGTCGAGGGAGCGGCCACGGTATCGGCGGCGAGGAACCACCGGCGGGCGGACGCCGTGTCACCCCTCGCCCCCGCGATGCGGCCAGCCAGCAGTCTCGTTTCGGCCGCACCTGCCGCCGGCAGGTTTCCTGCCAGCAGGGTCAACGCGCGCAGCGCGGCGGCGGAGTCGCCGCGCTCG
>JBBQJU010000202.1:0-4955 GCA_038326215.1 Gemmatimonadales bacterium
CCGCACGGCGCGGTGGTGAGTGATGACGACCGGTACGTCTTCATTTCGGTGGAGGGCTATGGCAGCGAGCCCGGCACGCTCGAGATGATCGACCTGCAGCGGTTGGAGCGGGTCGCGTCGCTGGATGTCGGGCAGATGTCCGGCGGGATCGACTTCTGGCGCAGCGAGGTGCGGCGGTAGTCAGCGCCGCGCGCGCCGGATTTCGGTAATGACGATCGGCGGGGTGAGGTTCTGCTCAGCGTGCGCCGACTGCTGAATCGCCCGAACGACGTCCATCCCCGATGTCACACGACCGAACGCCGCGAATCCCTGACCGTCGAGATTGCGGTGCCCACCCTCGTCGAGCGATGACTGCGGCCCGATCGTGATGAAGAACGCGGACGTGGCGCTGTTCGTGCCGCTCCGCGCCATCGAGAGCACCCCATCCAAATGCCTGAGGCCGGTGACGCTGGTCCGCTCCAGCGGAATCGGTGCGAAGCTGGAGTCCGGTTGCGTCCGGCGCGCGCGGCCCTGGATCACCTCGATCTTCACGGAATCGCGCGGCTGGTTCTCCAGGGTCACCGTCCGATGGAAGGCGCCGTTGGTGAAGAGCCCGGCGTCCACGTACCGGAGGAAGTTGGTCACGGTGACAGGCGCCTTGGCGCTGTCGAGCACCGCACGGATCTCACCCATCGTGGTACCGATGACGATTGCCACCTGACCACGTCCGGGTGCTTGCGCGCGCGATAGCGCCACCACGCCGACTCCTAGACCCAACGCAACGACCACGACGAAGTGGAGCCTCATCGTGCTACGCCAGTCAGTGCCGTAAGGATGAGAAGCGCAAGCTGAGGCCCCTTATAAGCGTCTCGCGTCTCCTGATACCACTCGCCGGTGCCGTGGGCCCCACCGCCTCCGCCGCCACCGTTGATGGCGATGGCCGGGATACCGAGGGCGATCGGGATGTTCGCATCGGTGGAGGAGGCAATGGTCCGCGGTGACCAGCTCAGGCCGTCGTCAAGCAGTGCGGCGGCAGCAGTCGCGGTGCGCACGATGAATGCGTCGTCTCGCTGGCCGCCAGTGGGACGAATGCCAATGGTGTCATAGCGCACTGTGATCGGGGCCTTCGACGCCGGCCACCGGGCAAGCTCCTCGGCGACACCGCGGCCCACCGCCGCGCGTAGCCGGCGATCCATCTCGAGGAGGTTGCTAGCCGATTCGGAACGGATGTCCACATCCATCTGGGCCTGCGGCGTGATCGTGTTCACGCTGGTCCCGCCGCGAACGATGCCGACATTGAAGGTGGTCTTCGGCCCCGCAGGCACCTGCAGATCGGCAATGTGGGCAATCGCCCGACCCATCGCATGCATCGGGTTGGTCATCCCGAAGGCTTCGTAGGAATGGCCTCCCGGGCCGGAGAACGTGATGGTGAAGCGATGGCTGCCGACCGCGCGCGAGACGATCTCTGCACCACCACCACCATCCACCGAGATGAAGAAGTTGATGGCCCCGGGGAATTCCTTTTCGAAGAGGTGGCGCATGCCGCGCAGATTGCCCGGGCCCTCCTCACCCACATTGCCGACCAGATAGACGCGGCCCGCCGGGGTGAGCCCCGTGTCCTTGAACGCCTTGGCCAACGTCAGCAGCACGGCGAGGCCGCGACAGTCATCACCGATGCCGGGGCCGGCGATGCGGTCGCCGTTGCGTGTGGTGCGGACGTCCGTCCCCTCGGGAAAGACCGTATCGAGGTGCGCGGCGACCATCACCGTGGGTCCTGTGCCTCGGCCCAATTGGGCGATCACGTTGCCCACCGCGTCGATTCGTGTGTCGAAGTAGCCCAACGCTATCAGTCGACGCTTGAACTCGTCGGCGCGTGCCGCCTCCTTGAACGGCGGGGCGGGGATCTCGCAGATCGATATCTGCTGCGCGAGTGTCCATGCCTGGTCTCGTTGGAGAGCGGCGAGTGCGCGCTGAACCGACGGGTCCGTGTCGGCCAGGCGGACGTCCTGCGCGATCGCTGTATCGGGGAGGAGGCCCGGCAGGAGGAGCGACGTCGCGACTGCGACGCGGATCAGCATGGTTGGCATGAACCAAATCTACCGCGACCTGTCGCCTTGGTCACGGCGCTTGCCAGAAGCCGACCGGTGTGGGCACTTTTCTCCACCGATGCGCTCCCCCCCGCGGCACTCTCAATGACCATCCTTCCGACTACCAGCCGCGACGCGCGACGGGTGATCGTGGCGTCGTCCCTCGGAACTGTCTTCGAGTGGTACGACTTCTACCTGTATGGCTCGCTCGCCGCGATCATCAGCCGCCAGTTCTTCTCGGGGGTCAACCCGACCGCTGGCTTCATCTTCGCGCTGCTCGCCTTCGCGGCCGGCTTCGCGGTTCGCCCGTTCGGTGCCCTCGTCTTCGGGCGGCTCGGCGACCTGGTCGGCCGCAAGCACACCTTCCTGGTGACGATCGTGATCATGGGCGTCTCGACCTTCGTGGTCGGTGTGCTGCCCAGCTATGCGTCGATCGGGATCGCAGCGCCGGTCATCCTGATTCTGCTCCGACTGCTGCAGGGACTGGCGCTCGGCGGGGAGTACGGTGGCGCGGCGACCTACGTCGCCGAGCATGCGCCGCACGGCAAGCGGGGGGCCTATACCGCGTGGATCCAGACGACCGCGACGTTGGGGCTCTTCCTCTCGCTGCTGGTGATCCTCGCCTGCCGCGTGGCACTGGGAACCGAGGCGTTCGAAGCCTGGGGATGGCGGATTCCGTTCCTGGTGTCGCTCCTTCTCCTCGGGATCTCGGTATGGATCCGCCTCACCCTCGATGAGTCGCCGGTCTTCAAACAGATGAAGGCGGAAGGGACCCGGTCCAAGGCGCCGCTCCGGGAATCGTTCGCGGAGTGGGGCAATCTCAAGGTTGTCATCCTGGCGCTCTTCGGGCTCACGGCAGGGCAGGCGGTGGTCTGGTACACGGGCCAGTTCTACACCCTCTTCTTCTTGACCCAGACGCTGAAGGTCGAGGCGCAGACGGCCAACATCCTGGTGGCCGTCTCGTTGCTCCTGGGGACGCCGTTCTTTGTTGTCTTTGGCCGGCTGTCAGACCGGATCGGTCGGAAGCCGATCATCCTGCTCGGCTGCGCCCTTGCGGCGCTGACGTACTTCCCGCTCTTCCGCGCCCTCACGCACTACGCGAACCCCGCGCTCGAGGCTGCGCAGCTCCATGCGCCGGTGACGGTCGGTGCCGATCCGGCCGAGTGTTCGGTGCAGTTCAATCCGGTGGGGACGAGCAAGTTCACGTCGAGTTGTGACGTGGCGAAGGCCGCTCTCGTGGCCCGCGGGGTGCCATACCAGAACCTCGCGTTGCCACCCGGGGCAGGGGCCGTCGTCCATGTCGGCGCGACCGTCATCGCCTCCTTCAACGCGGCAGGGCGAGACGCGACCGAGCAGCGCTCGGTCTTCCAGGCGGCGCTTGGCGGTGCGCTCGATGAGGCCGGCTATCCGGTGAAGGCCGACCTCGTGGCGATCAACCGGCCGATGGTCATCGTCGTGCTGTGGATCCTCGTGCTCTACGTCACGCTGGTCTACGGCCCGATCGCCGCCATGCTGGTCGAGATGTTTCCGTCAAAGATCCGCTACACCTCGATGTCGTTGCCCTACCATATCGGCAACGGCTGGTTCGGCGGCTTTCTCCCGACGACGGCGTTCGCGATCGTGGCCGCCACCGGGGACATCTACGCCGGGCTGCGCTACCCGGTCGCGGTGGCCACGATGACGCTGATCGTTGGTGCCCTCTTCCTGAAGGAAACCAAGGATGTCGACATCGTGGCGCAGGATGGCCCACCCGCACCGACCTGACCATGGGTCAGCGGTCGAGACGCGCCAACCTGCTCATCAGGAGGGCACGGTGCGGTGCCGAGGGTTGCCGTGCCAGCGCCGCCTGGTAACTCTCCCTGGCGCCCTCGACATCGCCGAGCCGGTCGCGGAGCCAGCCGCGCGTCGCGAAGAACCAGCCGTATCGGCTGATTCCCGGCTCCGCTTCGAGCTCCTCCAATTCGGCCTCCCCCTCAGCGACCCGACCCGACAGCACCAGCGCAACAGCCCGGTTGGTCCGGACCACCAGTGATGGGGCGAGCGCCATCAGCCCGCCATAGAGGTCGACGATACCCTCCCAATTGGTTGCCTCGAACGACCCGGCGCGAGCATGCTCCGCGGCAATCGCGGCCTCGAGATGATACGGGGTCGGGGTGTCCGATTCGGCGGCCAGGGCGAGGTGATGGAACCCACGCTGCAGGAGGGCATCGTCCCAGCGCGTCCGGTCCTGATCGGCGAGGAGGACGAGGCTGCCGTCATCGCCCTGCCGCGCCGGAAAACGGGAGGCATGGAGCAGAATCAACGCGGCCAGCGCTTCGACGGCGGGGTCATGGAGTTCGGGAACGCTCGCCAGGACCATGACCAAGCGGGTCGCCTCCCGGGCGAGCTCGGCGCGGAGGACGTCATCTCCCTCCGAGGCATTGTGACCTTCACTGAAAAGGAGGTAGATCGCCCGGAGCGCAACGTCCCGACGCCCTGCCAGCTCTTCGAGGGGGCGCGCGAAGAGCTCCTCGTCGGCCGGCCATTCTCGCATCCGCCGCTTGGCTCGGACGATCCGCTGGGCCACGGTCGCTTCAGGGAGGAGCATGGCACGGGATATCTCTCGTGAGCCCAGTCCGCCCACTGCCTGGAGCAGGATCGCCACGACGGCGTCCACGGGGAGGGAGGGATCGGCGCAGGCGAGCATCAGATGCAGGGTGTCCTCCCGCCGCTCGCCGCCGCTATCGTCCACTAGCGAAGTAAAATGCTGCGCGATACGTGACTCGAGCTCCTCGCCGAGTCGCGCACGTCGGACCAGGTCCACGGCGCGGTTCCTCGCGGTGCGCATCAGCCAGGCGGCCGGGACATCCGGAATACCATGGAACGGCCAGGTGCGGAGGGCGCGGAGCA
>JBBQJU010000203.1:0-4948 GCA_038326215.1 Gemmatimonadales bacterium
GTGCGGCTGACGGTGGGGAGCGACAAGTTCGAGCAGCCGCTCACCGTGCGCGTCGACCCGACGTCGAAGACGACTCCCGAGGCGCTGCGCGAGCAGTTCACGGTGGCGATGGAGTTGCGCGACCTGCAGACGCTGGCCAACGACACCCTGCGGGCGCTCGACGGTCGCAAGGCGGAACTGGAAGCGCGGCGCGCGGCGGCAAAGGCCATCCCCGATGGAGGTGGCGCCGCGGTAGTGACGTCGCTGGACGGTGAGCTGGCCCAGGTGGACTCGCTGTTCGACATCCTCGTGAAGCCGTCCGACGTGCCGTACTGGAGCGACGGCCCGCGCATCAGCGACCGCATCGGGGCGCTGCTGCGAAATATCGACTCCGGCAACTTCCCGCCGACCGGGGCCCAGCAGAAGCTCGGAAAGGAGCTGGCGGTGGAGTTGCGGACGGCACTCGAGCGGGTGCGGAAGTATCTGGGGCGGTTTACGACGATGTAGCCGAGGACGGTGAGGAACAGCGCCCGGGGCTCGCGATGTATCGGGGAGCGCCGGGCGCTAGGTTTCTGCACGATGAATGACGCCTCCGCCGCCGCCGAAGCTGTGCGCCTGACCGCCGTGAGGGGGCTGGATCCGGTCGCTCGGCTTCGACAGGCCCTGGAGCTGAGCGACACGTTGCGGCGCCTGTCGGCCGCTCGCACTGCGGCGACAGCCGCGATCGACGATTCTCCGCTAGAGTCGTCCGCACCGGACGTTGCACGCACTGGACGGATGCCCCGTCTGGTACCACACTGGAGTCACTCGGCATGACTTTTCGATCCGCTTCCGCAGCCTCCCGGCGCACCGGCTTCCGACGCTTGGTGTCCTTGCTGGTGACCGGTCTGGCCCTTCACGCGCTGGCCCCTTTCGCTGCGGCCGCCCAGCCCCCAAGCCTCCGCCCCGACGTGATGGGAATGTCCGGCGCACTTACCTCGGACCATGCCCTCGCCACTGCCACCGGCGCCGACGTCCTGCGGAGGGGCGGCAATGCCGTGGATGCGGCGATCGCGATGGCGGGGGTGCTCGCCGTCGTGCGCCCGCACATGAATGGCGTGGGAGGCGACAACTTCCTCCTCATCCGGATGGCGAAGACGGGGAAGGTTTATGCCCTCAACGGCTCGGGGCGCGCGGGAAGTCGCGCCACGCCGGAGTTCTTTGCAGCCAAGGGCTTGAAGTCGGTGCCGGGGGCGGGAATCCTCTCGGTCTCGGTTCCGGGGGCGGTGCAGTCGTGGGAAGAGGCGCTCAAGCGCTTCGGAACGACGACGCTCAAGCAGGCGTTGCAGCCGGCGATCGGCTACGCGGAGCACGGCTTCCCGGTCTCGACCCGCCTCTCGCTCGACATCGGCGGCGAAGCGAAGAAGGTCGCGGCCGACAGCGCCCTCGCCCGCATCTTCCTGGTCAACGGTTCGGCCCCCGCCCCCGGCACGATCCTCGTGCAGCGCGACCTGGCCGCAACCCTGCGCAGCATTGCAGCCGGCGGCGCCAGCGCCTTCTACCGCGGAGCGATCGCGGCCAGGATCGCCGCGTTTATGGACCGCGAAGGAGGACTGCTCACCACCAGCGACTTCGCCAAGCATCGCGCCAACTGGCAGGAGCCGATCAGCACCACCTACCTCGGAAAGAAAGTCCTCGCGTTTCCCCCCAATACGCAGGGGGCGACCTTCCTCGAGATGCTCAACCTCGCCGAACTGCAGGACCTCACGGCGATGGGACGGACCTCGGCCGACTACGTGCACACCCTGGTCGAGGGAGCCAAACTGGCCTATGCGGACCGCGACCGCTACATCGCCGACCCCGACTTCGCCTCCGTCCCGCTCGACCGCCTCCTCTCCAAGGAATACGCGAAGGAACTGGGCAAGCGCATCCGACGCGACTCCATCGCCGCCGACGCGGCGGGCGATGGCACGCGTGATGGAACAGGCGACACGATCTACCTCACCGTCATCGACAAGGACGGAAACGCCGTCTCCATGATCCAGTCGCTGTTCGCTGCATTCGGCAGTGGGCGCATGGTCCCCGGGACCGGGATCACGCTGCAGAATCGCGGATCGCTCTTCTCGCTCGATCCCTCGCACCCGAACATCATCGCCCCGGGAAAGCGCCCGTTCCACACACTGAGTCCGGCCATGGCGCTCAACGACGACGGCTCGCTCTTCGCGACCTTTGGCACGCCAGGCGGCGACGGGCAGCCCCAGACGCTGATCCAGATCCTCAACAACGTCCTGCTTTTCGGGATGACGCCGCAGCAGGCGGTCGAGGCGCCGCGCTGGCGTGTCTTCGGCAACGGACGGTTAGGGGTCGAGCCGGGGCTGACAGACGCGGTCCGTGCAGAGTTGACGCGTCGCGGGCAGCGCGTCTCCATCGAGCAGCCGAGCGCCGATTTCGGTGGCGCGCAGATGATCGTGATCGATCCAAGGTCCAAGGCACGGATGATCGGTTCGGACTACCGGCGGGAGGCGTACGGCATCGCGTGGTGAGGGCGCAGGGAGCTTCAACGCGCACGGCACATCGGCTATGTATGCTTGACGCGACCTCCCTCCGCCTTCCTGACGCCGCATGCCCCTCGAGCTCCTCACGCACAGCGACGCCCACGAGGCGGACGCTACCGCGCTCCTCCAGCGCCACCCGACGCACATCATCTACAAGCACAGCCCCTTCTGCTCGCTCTCGTTCGTCGCCGAGGAGCAGGTGCGTCGCTACGCCGCGGAGCCGGACTCGATACCGGTGACGCTGGTGGACGTGATCCGGCAGCGGGCGATGTCCGATGCGATCGAGGAGGCGACCGGCGTGCGCCACGAATCGCCGCAGGTGCTGGTCGTGCGCGATGGGCGCGTGTCGTGGCAGGCCTCGCACCGCCGCATCACGCTCGCCGAGCTGCAGCTGGCGACGCGCCCGGAGTGAGCCGCCTCGGCGGCGCATTCCCATGCGGCTTCACCTGAGACGTACCGACACCGAACGCACCGCGGGCGAACGGCAATTGCGAGGCATGTCGAAGCCGTGACGTGAGGGTGGAGCGAGTTGCGGTCGGGTGTCGCGCGGGACTTGACGGTGGAAATAGTAGTATTACTATCCTGTACGCAGGTAATACTATCCTTTCGCTGTCGAGCGATCACGTGACCGAACTGTTCAAGCAGATCAAGTACGACCTCCCGGCCAGCATCGTCGTCTTCTTCGTAGCCGTCCCGCTCTGCCTCGGGATCGCGCTGGCCTCCGGGGCGCCGTTGTTCGCGGGCCTGATCGCGGGCGTCGTGGGGGGGATCGTGGTGGGTGCGGCGAGCGGCTCCCCCTTGGGGGTGAGCGGACCCGCCGCCGGACTCGCCGTGATCGTCCTCGGCGCGATCGGCTCCCTCGGCAGTTGGGAGGCCTTCCTGGTTGCGGTGGTGCTGGCCGGCGTGATTCAGGTCGTGATGGGGTACGTCGGCCTGGGCGGAATCGCTTACTACTTCCCGTCGTCGGTGATCAAGGGGATGCTCACCGGGATCGGGCTGCTGATCATCATCAAGCAGATTCCGCACGCCCTCGGTGCGACCCGGCCACCGGGTGAGGATCTCGTGACCGGTGGTGGCAGCGCGGCCGTCGGTTCGTTGCACTCCCTCGTGGAGATGGTGTCGCCGGCCGCGATCGTAATCACCGCGATCTCCTTGGGCCTCCTCATCGCGTGGGATGCCGTGCTGGCCCCGCGGTGGAAGCTTTTCCGCCTGATTCCCGGTCCTCTGGGTGCGGTGGCTGTGGGAATCACGCTCGCGTGGTTGACCCGCTCGGGCGTGCTCCCGTTCACGCTTCCTGCGCACCAGATGGTGGAAATCCCGGTCGCCGGGAGCATCCGGGAGTTCCTCGGACAATTCTCGACGCCCGACTTCTCGATGCTGGCCCGGAGCGACGTGTACGTGGTCGCGCTGGTTCTCGCGGTCATTGCCAGCCTCGAGACGCTGCTCTGCGTGGAGGCGACCGATCGTCTCGATCCGCAGAAGCGCATTACGCCAACCAATCGGGAGCTCAAGGCCCAGGGACTCGGGAACATCCTGTCCGGGTTGATTGGCGGATTGCCCGTGACCCAGGTGATTGTCCGCAGCACCGCGAACATCACGTTCGGGGGACGCACGAAGCTCTCGACGATCCTGCACGGCGTGCTGCTGATGATCTGCGTCGTCGCGATTCCGGGGATCCTGAACCTGATTCCTCTGGCGACGCTGGCGAGCATTCTCTTCATCGTCGGCTACAAGCTGGCGAAGCCGGCACTGTTCCGGCAGATGTATCGACTCGGCTGGGAACAGTTTGTCCCGTTCATGGCCACGGTCGTCGGCATCCTCGCCACCGACCTCCTGCGAGGCATCGCCATCGGGCTGGCGACGGGGGTGGCGATCATCCTTCACCACAACCTGCGCAATCCGTTCACGGTGTCGCAGCATCCACCGGAGACCAAGGAGTACGTGATCCAATTGGCCGAGGAAGTGTCGTTCCTGAACAAGGGCCGCATTCTTCAGCAGCTCCAACTCGTCCCAGCGCACTCGCACGTCGTCATCGATGGTTCCCGCTCCAAGGTTGTGGACTTCGACGTCCTCGAAATCCTTCGAGACTTCCGGATCGGCGCCCCCGCGCGCAACATCGCCGTGGAATTCCACGGCATCACCCTGTAGGAGACAGCTGCCATGAAAACCTTGACCCGCGAGATGCGTGACGCACTCACCCCGGCGATGGCGATCGACGTCCTGCGCAAGGGGAACGAGCGCTTCATGAACAACCTGAAGGCCAACCGAAACCTGTTGCAGCAAGTCAACGAGACGAGCGAGGGCCAGCACCCACTCGCCATCATCCTGAGTTGCATTGACTCGCGAACCTCGGCCGAGTTGATTTTCGACCAGGGACTGGGCGATATCTTCAGCTGCCGCATTGCCGGGAACGTGCTGAATGACGACATCCTCGG
>JBBQJU010000204.1:0-4887 GCA_038326215.1 Gemmatimonadales bacterium
TCGAGATACTCTCCGCAAAACTCGAAGCGATGCCATTCCCCAGCACGCGCCCACCTGTTCACCAGCCGCGATGCCTGCCCGCGCGAGAGCCGGAAGAGCTGGTAGAGAAAGCCCGGGCCGATTGTCGGGGAGATGTTGGCCACGAGTGCCAGGTCGCTGAAATGCGCGCGGCCGCGGAAGCGCAGCACGTAGACGTCGAGCGCGCGCATCCCCTGCGCAGTTGTCGCCGCCTGCCCGAACCACTCCACAAAGCGCGGGAAGAGTCGGCGCCGCTGCAGCTCGGCCTCGATCGCCAGACGGCGACCGTCGCTGCGGCGGGCGATCTGTGCGAGCGTACTGGGCGTGCGTTCTCCGCCGGCGAGCGTGCTGTTGACCTTGCTCCCGTGCTGCAGGAGTTCGACGACGGTGATGGGTACGGACTCGAGCGACCACGCCGAGACGACTCGCAACACACTCTGCTGGTGCAGATGCAGCAGCAGTACGCCATCGCGATCGGGGTAGACGTAGTAGCCGAGCTGGCAGGTGAGCCAATCGCGGAAGGGGAGGTTGTCGAGGGATGTGACGGGAATGGTGGAGTGGGTGGTGGACATGCGGACCTCTTTCGCTGGCGTGCCGTCTTGAGCGCGCATCCCCCGGGTGCGGGGTGCCACCGTGGCCCTGGGGTCAGGGGTCGGTTGGCAGGCGGACGAGCCGCCGTTCCAGATGCCCGAGCCGCCAAGACGGAAGCGGCTCGTGCACGGAATGTAATGGTGGGGGGTGCCCCGCCGCCCTCGCGTTGCGAGGGGGCGGGGCGAGCCGGGGGGGCGGGGGCGGGGCCCCCCCGCCCTTCGGGGGCGGGGTGCAACATGCCTCGCCCCTGCACGTATCCGCGTTTACAGCGCGATCCGGTCTGGCCCATCGCGCAATGTGATCGTCGCCACCGGATACGCATCGGGATAGATGATGATGTTGCGGGCTCCGCCGAGTGCAGCGGATGGTACGCGCAGCGCGAAGAAGTTTGCGGCGCGCGCGAGATCGGCGGTCCGGTGGCACACGGCATGGTCCGCTGCCGTGAGTGCCGCGATCGAGACGCCATACCGACGCAGGACGCTCGGCGCTGTCAGATCGAGCCAGTGATGCAGCTCGACATGCACACTGACCAGGTCATGTTGGACCAAGATCGGCGCGACACCGGCGCTGGCGAGGTACCGGCTCCGTTCCGCGAGTGCACCAGCGCGCGTCTCGGCGAGATACAATGCGCCGTACTCGCCGCGGCGATTCCAGCGGCCGCTCGCCTGGAAGATGTGGCCGACGTTGAGGGGCTGCGCGCCGCGCGGAACGTACCGCCAACAGAGTCCGCGCCAGATCCCCACGTCAGCCAAAGGTCCCGGCGTGCAGGCCGGCGAGGATTCCGGTCACAGCGGCGATGTCACCCGCCCGGATCAGGTCGATCGGGCGCTGGCCCTGGAGCGCGGGAACGGCAGAGAAGAGCCAGTCGTGACCGTCGTTCGCCTGGGGGAAGACCACGGCCAGCAGTCGCTGGACCTCGCGGAGCTGTTGTAGGCGGGCACGGTGTGGTTCGGCAGGGACCGAGAGCTCGGTTGGGTTCCCCCAACGCTGGGCGGTGCGGGTGGTGGTGCCGGTGATCTGGCCGACCTGCTTGTACGTGAACCCGAGAAACTCCCGGATCCACCGCACAATGTCGGCGGTGGACCGGGCTTCGAGGCGTTTGGCGGTCATGGTCGTCACCGGGTGCTCCCGTTGGGTGTATGTCGTAGTATATGACATGGATTACGACATGCAAGGCGACATGGGGCAGTTCCGGCGGTGATATGCATAGAAAACGGGGATTTCTATACAGATCGCGGACGCTTTGGTATAGAAACGGGGGGAATGGCGATCGAGCAGCACCGATGAGCGCGGAGATGTACGGGATTATTCCATGCGCGCGGGGGTCCGTTGTAGGGGTGCAACATGTCCTACCCCGCCCCCGAAGGTCTCCCCGCCCCCGAAGGTCTCCCCGCCCCCGAACGGCGGCGGGGCGGCGGGGCCTGCGCCCCGGCTCTTACCCCACCCGAGGCAACGGGCGCAGTCGAGCGATCTCCCGCGCGTCCTCCGAGCGGAGGGCATGCCAGAGATCCCAATCCTGCTGCAGCCCGAGCCAGAAGTCCGCGCTCATCCCCGTCACGCGAGCCAAGCGCAGCGCGGTATCGGTCGTGACGGCGCGCTTGCCATTGATGATTTCGTTGAGTCGCGGGAACGACACCCCGAGTTGGAGCGCAAACGCCGACTGCGTGATGCCCAGTGGCAACAGGAATTCCTCCCGGAGCATTTCGCCTGGATGCGTCGGAGGGCGATGTGTCGGGAGGGGACGTCGCCCCCGCGGATTCATCGCGATTAGGCCACGCGTGATTGGCGACCGATCGTCAACTTTACCCCGACACCCGCCGTGGCCAACATGTCCACGAGGGTGTCGATGCTGAACAACTCGATTCGTCCACGGACGAGGTTACTGACCCGTGGTTGTGTAACCCCGAATAGCTTGGCCGCCTGAGCTTGAGTCAGCTTCCGCGACGCGATGACCTTTCGGATCGCGATCATGAGGTCCGCCCGAATCCGCAGGTGCTCTGCTTCTTCGGGACCGAATCCGATATCGGCAAAGACATTGCCGGATGACCGCCGCATCGTGAGCGACATCGTTTCTCCTCTCAGCGTGTGCGTGCCTGCATCGGCTTCCAATCAGTGGGCGGCAATCCTTGCTGGACTTGACGCAACTCAAAGCCGATGGCGCGACGGGCGTCGTCGGGAAATGTTCGAACGTCCGCCCGGGCCGTTCCGAGCCAGATGAGCGCCTTGTCTACCAATGGATAGTATACAAATAATGATATAAGTGATCAAGTAGCCGCCGATGCTGCTTCAGCTTATCAGTGAGGAAAGAGAAAGGTCCAGTCAAACGGGCGGCGATAGGTACCGATTGACGCAGGACTAGCCGGGGAGCCGCTTGCAGGGGCGGCCCCCGCGTTTTAATGATCCCCGGGCGCGCCGCCTCTGGCGCACATTCCGCTATCGCAATCCAGTCCGACCGAAGAAGGTTGTCACTTGACAACCCATTCGTCGCTGGCGTATGCTCCTCCATCGGGGATCGCCATGTCACGCCGCAGGCATCCCAAGAAAGACATCGAAGCGGTGCTCCGGTATGCGGAGACGCGACAGTGGCGCATCGAGGTCGGTGGGGCACACGCGTGGGGGCAAATGAAATGTCCTTGCCATGACGGTCACTGCGGGACCCGGGATCATTGCATTACCAGTATCTGGAGCACACCGAGGAATCCAGCAAACCACGCTCGGCAGTTGCGGCGGATTGTGGATCGGTGCGCCGACGGGTAACGCCGAGCGAATCGACGGAGGACACCCATGCCTGAATACGACTTTGCGTTGCGGTTCAAATTGCCCGAGGAGGCGCCTGACCCGGAGCTCCACGTGGGAGCGCTCCTCCGTGCTGGCTGTGACGATGCCACCATCGGCGTGGGCCGTCTCGGCAAAATCGCACTGGAGTTCACGCGGGGAGGCCGCACCGCGCACGCCGCCATGAAGAGCGCGATCCGGGATGTGACGCGGGCCATTCCCGATGCGGAGCTGATTGAAGTCGCGCCGGATTACGTCGGGGTGACTGAAATCGCAGCGGCTCTGGGCGTCTCCCGTCAGGCGGCCAGGAAGATGATCGAGAAGCAAGTCGGTTTCCCGGACCCCGTACACGAGGGCGCTAGCGCCCTCTTCCGCCTCGCGCTCGTGCTCGACTGGTGCGCGCGCCAGGCGGAGCGAGACATCGACGCAATGCAATTCGAAGTCGCCAAGGCGGCAATGCGCCACAACTTCGCCATCGAGGGTGCTCGGGTCGCGATGGTGTGAACGGCGCTGTCACAGCCCCAGGGTATCGTTCCCCATTCACCGTTCACCGTCCACCGTTCACCGTTCACCGCCGCGCATGAACATGCGCGGCTGAGATCATCCCATGCTCGGTGCCATTGCTGGCGACATCATCGGTTCCACGCGCGAACACGCCGCCGAGAAGACGCTCGACTTCGAGCTCTTCCGCTGGGGGAGTTGTGCGACCGACGACAGCGTGATGACGGTGGCGACGGCCGAGGCGTTGCTGACGGACCGCGACTTCGGGGCGGCCTACCATCGCTGGGGCAATCGCTATCCGCGGGCCGGCTATGGGAAGGGTTTCCGCGCCTGGCTCGCGTCCTCTGACCCACGTCCGTACCAGAGTTGGGGCAACGGATCGGCGATGCGGGTGAGCCCGGTGGTGTGGGTCGCGACCACCGAAGTCGAGGTGTTGCAATTGGCCGAGGCGACCGCAATGCCGACGCACGACCATCCGCGCGGCATTGTCGGCGCGCAGGCCACCGCACTCGCCATTTGGCTCGCTCGGCAGGGCGCGAGTCGTGACGAGATCCGCGCCCGAGTCTCGGCGCTCTCGGGTTACGATCTTGATCGGACCGTGGACGCCATTCGCCCAGGTTACCGCTTTGATGTCAGCTGCGACGGCTCTGTCCCGGAGGCGATCCTCTGTGCCCTCGAGAGTACCGACTGGGAGCATGCGGTCCGGCTCGCGGTGTCGCTCGGTGGGGACGCCGACACGCAGGCGGCGATTGCCGGGGCCATCGCCGAGGCGATGTATGGCGGGGTGCCGGCGAGTGTGCTGGCGCAGGTGCAGGAGATTCTGCCGGGGGAGATGGCGCTGGTGGTCGATTCGTTTCGGGTGCGGTGGGGGGCGTAGGGGCGCGCCGATATGTGCAGGGGCGAGGCATGCCTCGCCCCCGCCCGCGCCCCCCCCCCCCACCCCCCCGGCCCCCAACGCCCCCCCCCCCCCCCCAACCCGAGGCCCCCCCCCGCCCACAGCCC
>JBBQJU010000205.1:0-4833 GCA_038326215.1 Gemmatimonadales bacterium
GCAGGAAGAACCCTACCGCCCGCTCGACGAGGTCCTTGGCCTCATTGCGGGCGTCACGCTCGAGGAGACGGCGGCGCTCGCCGCCGAATTTCTCACCCCGACGCGGATGACCTCTGTCCGCCTCGGCCCACGTCACTGACCCTCACGGAAGCGAGCAGATCATGCTGATCGGCGTACCGAAGGAAATCAAGACGAACGAAAATCGCGTCGGGCTCGTCCCGTCGGGTGTCGAGGCCCTGGTGCGCGAGGGGCATGCGGTGCAGGTCGAGACCGGCGCCGGGATCGGCAGCGGCTTCTCCGACCAGATGTACGTCGCCGCCGGTGCCACCATCGCGCCGGATGCCGACGCCACGTGGGCCAAGGCCGACATGATCATCAAGGTGAAGGAGCCGATCGCGGTCGAGTGGCCGCGGATGCGTCCGGGCCTGGTGATGTACACCTACTTCCACTTCGCCGCCGACGAGCCGCTGACGCGCGCGGTGATGAAGTCGGGGGCGATTGCCGTCGCCTACGAGACGGTGCAGCTCCCCGGTGGCCAGCTCCCCCTGCTCACGCCGATGTCGGAAGTGGCCGGCCGGCTCGCGGTGCAGGAAGGCGCCAAGTACAACGAGAAGCTCTTCGGTGGCCGCGGGGTGCTGCTCGGCGGGGTTCCGGGCGTGAAGCCGGGGAAGGTCGTGATCATTGGCGGCGGCGTGGTCGGCATCAACTCGGCGAAGATGGCAGCCGGCCTCGGCGCGGACGTCACCATCCTCGACACGTCACTCGATCGGCTCCGCTACCTCGATGATGTGCTGCCGGCGAACGTCGACACCGTCTTCTCCAACCGTCACAACATCCTCGATGCGGTGAAGGACGCCGACCTGATCATCGGGGCGGTCCTGATCCCGGGCAAGAAGGCGCCGCACCTGATCACCAAGGAAGACCTGAAGGGGATTCCCGATGGCTGCGTCATCGTCGACGTCGCCGTGGACCAGGGTGGCTGCGTCGAGACCATCAAGCCGACGACCCACGAGAACCCGACCTACTTCGTTGAAGGCGTGCTGCACTACGCCGTCGCGAACATGCCGGGTGCGGTGCCGCGCACCTCGACGCTGGCGCTCACCAACGCGACGCTGCCGTACGCGATCAAGCTGGCGAACCTTGGCTGGAAGGACGCCTGCCGTCAGGACCACGCGCTCAAGCTCGGGCTGAACGTGGTGGACGGGAAGATCGTCTACGCCGGCGTGGCAGAAGCGTTCGGCCTCGAGTGCACCAACGTTGATTCCGTCCTCTAGTCACGACGCACCCATCGAACTCCTCGTCGTGCGACTTCCGCACGGCGAGGGGTTGCCGCTTCCGGGCCGGGCAACGGCTGGCGCGGCGGGCATGGACCTCGTCTCCGCGGTGGATGTGACGATCGCGCCCGGGGCGCGAGGCCTCGTGCCGACCGGGCTGTCGGTCGCGGTGCCCGAGGGGTACGAGCTGCAGCTGCGGCCGCGCTCGGGGCTCGCGCTCAAGTACGGCATCACGCTGCCGAATACCCCGGCGACGATCGACTCCGACTACCGCGGCGAACTGCAGGTCATCTTGATCAATCATGGCGACGCGCCATTCGTGATCGCGCGCGGTGACCGGATCGCCCAAGCGCTGGTGCAGCGCGTCGAACATGTGGTCTTCCGCGAAGTGGCCGAGCTGCCGCCGAGCGGGCGTGGGGCAGGGGGTTTCGGGAGTACCGGCCGCTAGACGGTGAACGGTGAACGGCGAACGGCGAACGGCGAACGGTACCCAACGGGTGCCGTTTGTCGTTGTGGCCCTGTTGACGATCGGTTGATCCTCTTGGCGTAGTCTCGACACTCGCGTGATGGCATTCACCCGAGTCTCCCGAGGCCCCCATGATTTCCCGCTTGGTTGGACCCCGCCTGGCTGCCACCGTCGCCCTGACGTGCTGGCTGGCTGCGTGCTGGGGTGAGACCCTCCCCGTCGTGCCGACCCTGGCCGATCCGGGCTACCGGTCCCTCACTGTGCAGGACGAAGCCTCCCTTGGCGTCACCGCCACAGGAATGATGACGGCGATCGGCTGCCGGCCGGTCACTGGCCGACCTGACTCCACCGCCGTCGCCATCCCGCTCCTCCCAGGCAAGTTTCGGATGTACAGTTGTCGTAGCGTTGCCCGGGGCGCCCTCCTGACCACTGCCAAGGCGATCGCGGCGGTGACGGCCAGGAACCCGGTCTGGGCCTCCGCGCTCAGCGGTGGCGCCGGTGGCTCGCCCTATTACGAGTATGACCACACCGAGTGCTTCTGGCAGGCCGCCACGCCGCCGGAGTACGGCCAACGAATCAACGAGGAAGGCGATTTCGAGGTTTTCGTCCGGGTGGACCCGGTCCCCGGGATGTGCGCCTGGGTGGCGATCTTCAGGTATGTGGTGCCTGGCGACGGGGGTTCGCCTGCACCGGGAGGAACGGGTGGACCGTCGCTGCCCGGGACCCCGATTGTTCCGCCGCCGGATCCCATGGTACCAGATTCGATCTGGACCGCAGCGGATGAATGTGACCACCTGGTCACGGGGTGTCTGGTGAAGCTCGATGAACGCCAAGGGCGTTACTTCCAGAAGGCACTCGCTCTTGTCGAGACGACGCACCCCGTCTGTCGAGCGGCGCTTGATGCAATGCGGGGTGCCTTGGCGGCTGGCAAGGTCTATATCGGGAACGTCGACATTGCGGATGGCGAGAACAACGATCATTCGGCACTGACGGACGTGCCGATCGACAAGACCACTGGCCGGCGGAGCTTCGTGAGCATGCACTTCGACCAGGACGCGTACCGATTGGTGAAGGAGCGCGGCAAGGCCGGGATGGAGGCGTTCGCCCGCCTCATGCTGCACGAAGGGATGCATGCCTTGTTGTACGTACATCCGAGGGCGGATGGGCGATCGCCGCCAGGATACTATTCGACTCCCCCGTTCGATCTTTTCAATCCCGGCAGTTCCGTCAACGGTTGCCTGAGGACAAGCTGATGTCAGCAACGCGCCCGCCGTTCAGCCTGCTCTTGTTCGCGCTCTTGGGTGGATGCGCCCACCGCCCGTCCCCGAGCGTGAACCCGCCGCCGATGGCGGTGCCGCCAGTTGCCATGTCCGGCCCCGCCTGCGCCGCCCTGGCCGCTGTGCTCGACTCGCTGGCTGCTGGCCAGCAAGGGGAGTATCCCTTGCTCGCCAACGCGACCAACGCGTACGGATCGTCCAAGTATGTCCCGGAGTTCTTTCGGCGGGTGAGGACGACGCCTGGACTGCGGGAAGACACGTGGAGCAGCTTCCTGGCGCGGAATGAAGCGTCAGAGCAGGTCTGCGACACGTTGCCAGGCCACGGAGTCACGGTCACCACCGCGAACCCTTCAGCCCCATGGGCGGCAATCGAAACGGCACATCCGAAGGCGACGGGGTTGTATCTCCCGTCGAGTGCGGGTGTGTCACCAGATGGGGCGCAGGCGCTCTTCGTCGTCCGGGTTCGGTCGTCGCCATGCGGATCATCGCATCTCGTCGCCCTGGTGGACAGGGCTCTCGACGGGCGCTGGAAGGTCACCAGCCTCTTCGATGACGGAGTCGTCGGTGACTGCCTCGGGGCGATCGGGAAGCCACCACGATTCTGAGTCGGGCGAATGCAGCATTCGAACGGCGCATCGCGAGCTCCTCCCCGCGATGCGCCGTTCGCTGTTTGCCGTTCGCTGTTCGCCGTTCGCCGTTCGCCGTCAGCTACGGCACATCATTCCAGTTGATGATCGCATTGAACACCATCCCGAACTCGCCGTGGTTCTGCCAGCGGTAGATCGGGTTGTTCGCGAAGAGGATGACGCGGCCCTTGCCGTTGTTGGCACCGGGGACATCGACCGCGAAGGGTCGTCCCTTGAGCGCATCGGCGCCGGTCATCAGCCCCGAAAGGACGGCCGCATCGCCACCCACGTAGCGGCCGAGGATGTTGCCCTGGTCGGCAATGCCGACCCGGAGCGCCGGACCGCCGACGTACTTGAGTGGCAGCTTGGTCCCCTCGTAGCCGTAGAAGACCGGGTGCAACGGCTTCACGATCTCGCCTTCCACTAACGGCCGCTGGGCGGTGAGCCCGGTGAGTTGTTCGGTATCGACGGTATGCGCCCAGCCGAAGTCGATCGGCAAGCGCATCGCGTCACCCGTCGCGATGAGTGTGCCGCCCTTCGCCAGGAAGTCGGCGAAGGCATCGACACCCGCCTGCCCCATGCCGCCGGTCATGTCGTCGGTCTCGCCGTACATGCCGAGGAACTGGAACTTCTCGCTCTTCTTGTAGGGGATCGGCGTCGCCTGCTTGGCCTGCATCACCGTGGTCTTGCTCAGGTTCTGCTGCGCCACGATGATCACATCGTACTGCTCCTTCAGTTTCCCTTTCATGACCCGTTCCTTGTAGATCAGGTCGTAGGGGATGCCGAAGTTGTCGAACGTCATCCGGTACCAGCCGAGGTCCTGGGTGCCGCTCCACTGGGAGTAGATCGCCACCCGCGGCACATCGGCCGCATGCGTCGGGACGGTTGGCTGGGCTGCCAGTGCCTTCGCGGTGAGACCGAACTTCTCTACCGCCGCGCGGACCCGCGTCGCCGCCTTCGCATCGCTCACGAGGAAGGTGCCGGCCGGGAACTCGACACTGTCGACGGTGAACGGCTTCTCGGTGACCTGCATCGGCACATCGCGCAGGGCGTAGCGGAAGGCGATCATGTTGTTGGAACCGAGGTGCGCGACGGCGATGGCGGCCTTCCCGCCGCCCATCGTGCTGCCCTTCAGGCCATCCTCGGCCACCGACGTCGTGGCAGCCTTCAGGATCGTCGAGTCGGCGATC
>JBBQJU010000206.1:0-4826 GCA_038326215.1 Gemmatimonadales bacterium
AGGAAACGTGCACGCCGATGTCTTCAAAGCGCTTGGCCCAGGAGATGTTCTGCTCCTCGTCAAAACGCGCCTGCAGCTCGATCAGCACCGCGACCTGCTTCCCCCGCTCGGCCGCCTGCGCGAGCAAGCGTGCGATCTCACCACCCGTCCGGTAGAGCGTGATCTTGATCGCCAGCACGTCAGGGTCTTCAGTGGCGCGCGCGATGAACTGCTCCACCGAGCCCTGGAAGGAGTCGTACGGGTGGTGAAGGAGGATGTCGCCCTCGCGCAGTGCCGCAAAGATGTCCCGTGTGTCGGCCAGCCGCCGCGGCGTCATCGGCGTGAAGGCCACATCCTTGAGCGCCGGCGCATCGATCGCCGAGATGACGAGCAAGTCGCTCAGATCGAGTGGGCCGGTGACCTCGAAGAGATCGGCTTCGGTCAGCGGGAGTCCTTCGCCGGCGTCGGCGGCGTTGAGCTCTTCCAGCAGCAGCGTTCTGATCGGCTGCGGCATCGACTTATGCACTTCAAGCCGCACCACCTCGCCGAACTTCCGGTTGCGCACTTCTTCCTGGATCAACGAGAGGAGGTCTTCCGCTTCGTCGCTGTCGTCGCCGAGCTCGAGCTTGAGGTCGGTGTTGCGGGTGACGCGGAAGAGATGCCAGCCGACGATCGGCACGCCCGGGAAGAGCGTCTCCAGATGGGCACCGATCAGGTACTCGAGCGGCAGGAATTCATTGGCTCGCTTGAGTGGCACCCAGCGTGGCAGCAACCGCGGCACCTTCACACGCGCAAAGCGTTCCTCGCCCGAGGCATCCACCAACGAGACCGCCAGCGAGAGCGAGAGGTTGGAGATGTGCGGGAAGGGGTGTCCCGGGTCGACCGCGAGCGGTGTCAGCACCGGGAAGACGTGCGACTCGAAATACGCCGAGAGGTGGGCGCGTTCCTCGTCGGGGAGATCATCGAATCGCTCGTGCAACCGGATGCCGTGGGCCGCGAGCGCGGGGACCAGCTCCTGCACCAGGCATCGCGACTGCTGTTCCAGCATGCCCTGCACGGTCTGCCGGATGGCGTCGAGCTGCGCCATCGGCGCCATCCGGTCTGCGGCATTCTCGGCGATCTTGGCGAGCACCTGCTCCCGAAGCCCGGCGACCCGGACCTGGAAGAACTCGTCGAGGTTGCTGGCAAAGATCGAGAGGAACTTGACGCGCTCCAGTAGCGGCGTGCGCGGATCGAGCGCCTCATGCAGCACGCGCCGATTGAACTCGAGCCACGAGAGCTCGCGGTTCAAGTAGAGCGCTGGGTCGCGGAGATTCGGACCGGGCTGGGACGGCGGAAAGGGCATTGCGGCAGTCATGAGGGTTGCATCACCGAGAGGCGATCACGCCTCCACCAAGCACCCGCTGGCCGGCGTCGTAGAGCACGCCGGACTGCCCCGGGGCAATGGCCCGCACCGGCACCTCAAGGTCCAGCGTGAGCGCATCACCAGCCACGCTGCGCACCACCGCCGGCACTGCCTCGGCCCGGTAGCGCAGCTGTGCCCAGCACCGATCGCCCACCGTCAGCGGGTCGGCGAGCCAGTTCAGCTCTTCCAGGGTCACGTCGTGCCCGAGCAGTTCGTCGGCCCCGCCCACCACGACCTCGCGCGTCTCGGGGCGGATCCCCACCACGTAGATCGGCAGCGAGCGCCCGCCAGGCAGCCCACGACGCTGGCCAATGGTATAGCGCGCAAAGCCGTCATGTTCGCCCACCACCTCGCCGGTCGCCGTGACCAGCGCACCCGGTTGCAGCGCCGGGGCATCGGCCGGGAGACGTTGTTCCAGCACGCCGACATAGTTGTCGTCGGGGACGAAGCAGATCTCGACGCTCTCCGGATTGTCGGCGCTCTCCAACTGGAGTGCCCGTGCCCGCGCGCGGGTCTCGGCCTTGGTGAGCTCGCCCACCGGCGTCAGCATCCGTGCGACCACCGCCTGGTCGATGCCCCAGAGGAAGTAGCTCTGGTCCTTGCCCCGGTCGGTACCGCGATAGAGCGCGCCATCCCGGGCATTGGCATAGTGGCCGGTGGCGATGGCATCGCAGCCGAGCGAGTCGGCGTGCGCCAGGAGATCGCGGAACTTGGTGAACGAGTTGCAACGGACGCAGGGAATCGGCGTGCGGCCGCGGGCGTACTCGTCGACGAAGTTGTCGATCACCCGCTCGGAGAAGCGGTCCTCGAGATTGAGGACGTAGTGCGGGATGCCGAGGCGGTGGGCCACGGCGCGCGCGTCGTTGATCGAATCGAGGGAGCAGCAGGGGCGGTCGGGAACGTCGTCCCCGTAGCAGAAGAGCTTCATCGTCGCGCCGATCACGTCGTAGCCCTGCTCGACGAGCAGGGCCGCGGCAAGCGACGAATCCACCCCGCCGCTCATCGCCACGAGGACCTTCTGCACGCTAGCCACGGCCGAGGGCGGAGCCCAATCGCCGGACCCGCGCGACGATGCCGGGGAGAACCTCGACGGCGCGATCGACATCGGCCGCGGTGGATTCGTGGCCCAGCGAGAAGCGGATGGTGCCGAGCGCGAGACTGCGCTCGATGCCCATGGCTGTGAGGACGTGCGACGGTTCCGCGGCACCGGTCGAACAGGCAGAGCCACCCGAACAGGCGACACCGGCCAGATCGAGGTGCATCAGCATGGCCTCGGATTCGGCGCCGGGGATCGCGATCGACAGGACGTGCGGGGCGCGCTCGACACCGGCGGCATGCACGATCAAATCAGGGACCGCGACCTGCAGTCGCTCGGCGAGGCTGTCGCGCAGCCCGCGGACATGCGCCACATGTGCATCAAGCTCGGCGCGCGCCAGCAGCGCCGCGCGACCGAGGGCCACCGCACCGGCGACGTTCTCGGTACCCGGGCGAATGCCGTATTGCTGGCCCCCTCCGTGAATCAGGGAATCCACGATGTGGCGATCACGCACGATCAATGCGCCGATGCCCTTGGGGGCGCCAAGCTTGTGGCCGGAGATTGCGAGCAGGGAACAGCCGACGGCATCGAGATCGATGGGGAGCTTGCCGAACGACTGGACAGCGTCGCTGTGCAAGGGCACGCCGGCGGCCCGACATCGTGCGCCGATCTCCGCCATCGGTTGGACCGTGCCGACCTCGTTGTTGACCCACATCACGGAGACAATCGACGGCTGCTCGGCGAGGGCGGCATCGAGGGCATCGAGATGGATGCGGCCGTTCCGATCGACCGGGAGGATCGTCTCGCGGCCACCCATCGACACCACCACGTGGGCCGCAGCCAGGACTGCCTTGTGCTCGATCGCGGTGGTCACGACATGCATCGACTTGCCATGCCGACGCGCCGCATGCGCAGCGCCAATGACCGCGAGGTTGTCGGCCTCGGTGCCACCCGAGGTGAAGATCACGTGGTTTGGTTCGACGCCGAGAGCTTCGCCGACTTCGCGCTTCGCCTGCTCGAGGCCTGCCTTCGCCGCGCGCCCGAAGCGATGCGGTGAGGAGGGGTTGCCCCACGCCGTCGAGAAGAAGGGGAGCATCGCCTCGAGCACTTCAGGGCGCACGGGCGTGGTCGCGGCGTGGTCAAAGTAGACAGGTTCCATGCGCCCAAATCTAGTCAGGACACGAGGTTGCGGAACCGTCAGGAGCGCGGGCATCCCGCAATGATGCGGGCTGCCCGATGCGGCGTAAAGGGTTGTGGGGTAGGGTGTTACGGAATTGGTACCGGGGTGCGGTCTTACAGGCTCGCCACACCGAGCCGGGTGATGTCCTCGACCGCCATCGTCTCGGCGGTCCAGAACGGCTCGCCATAGGCGGCCCGGATCAGCGAGCCGGCATGGGCATCCTGGGTGCGGATCAGGTCGAGGATCGGCTGTCCGGTGGGATAGAGCTCCCCGGCCTGGATGGTCTCCGGGGTGAACTGCGAGGCGAAACAGGCCACCGCCTTCAGCTTCCGCTCGAATTGCGCGGAGGTGTCGACCACGAAGCTCGGCTTCACGGCATCTTCACGGTAGGCGAACGCGTAGACCACCTTCGTCGGTTTCCACGGTTCGCCATCGGCGGGATAGTTCTTGAGCCCTGACAGGAAACAGGCGTCGCGGATCAACTCCGAGGCGACGCGGTGGTCGGGGTGTCGACCGACAGGGTAGGGGAGGATCACCACCCGCGGCTTGAGGCGGCGGATGTGCTCAACCACCACTCGGCGCATGGCATCGTTGTCCTCGAGGTGGCCATCGGGGAGACCGGCGTTGGTGCGTGCGGTTACGCCGAGGACCAGCGACGCAGCGGCGGCTTCCCGAGCGCGGATCTCGGCGTTCCCGCGCGACCCCATCTCGCCGCGAGTCAGATCGAGAATGCCGACTCGTCGTCCGGCATCGACGGCCTTGGCAAGGGTACCCCCGGCGAGGAGTTCGGCATCATCCGGGTGCGCGACGGCGGCAAGGAGGTCTAAAGGCATGCGCGCAAGGTAGGGGTTGTTGCTGGCATTGTCATCCTGAGTGGAGCCGCGGCGGAGGGTTGTCATCCTGAGCGAAGCGGCGGCGGAGGGTTGTCATCCTGAGCGAAGCGGCGGCGTAGCCGGCGCGCAGTCGAAGGACCTGTTCGTCGCATGAGGTCCTTCGACTCCGCCCGCTACGCGGGCTTCGCTCAGGATGACAATGCGGTGGCGGGCTTCGCTCAGGATGACGATGCGGTGGCGGACTTTGCTCAGGATGACAGCCCATCACACCGGCGTCCTCGCAGCCCTGCACTCGACCGGGGGGGCTGCGAGATCTACCCAGTCCGGATTCTTCGCTTCGATCAGGTCCAGCTTCTTCATCCGGCGCCATCCTTTCAACTGCTTCTCCCGCTT
>JBBQJU010000207.1:0-4820 GCA_038326215.1 Gemmatimonadales bacterium
CCGCTCTCGGCGCAGCAGCCCACCTTTCCGACCAATGATGCGGTACTCAAGCGCATCTGGTCCATCGGCATGGACAGCTCGAAGCTCGAGCCGCTCGCCGTCGCGCTCTTCGACTCGATCGGGCCGCGGCTCACGGGCAGCCCCGGAATCACGGCCGCCAGTGATTGGGCGATCGCCCAGTACAAGTCGTGGGGCATCGACGCCAAGCGAGATGTCTACGGCACCTGGCGCGGCTGGCGGCGTGGGGTCTCGCACATCGACCTCATGGCCCCGCGGGTCCGCTCGCTGGAGGGGACGATGCTGGCGTGGAGCCCGGGGACCGGCACCAAGCCGGTGACGGCCGAGGTGATCACCCTGCCGAAGTTCGCCGACAGCACCGAGTTCGTGAAGTGGCTGCCACAGGCCCGAGGGAAGATCGTCATGCTCTCGCCGGCGTGGCCGACCTGCCGCCCGTCCGAGGACTGGCTGCGTTTCGGCACGCCGGCCTCGAAGGCCCGATTGGATACGATGGTCACCGCGATGACCGCAGACTGGGCGGTGAGCCAGGACAGCGCCAAGCTCTACCGAGGCACCGGCAAGTCGATGGGCCTCGGCACTGGCACGCTCGGCATGCGGCTGGAGCAGGCGGGGATCGTGGGGATGGTGACGTCGCGCAACAAGCTCAGCGGCTTCGGAATCCCTGCCGGTCGGGGCGGCGGGGGCGGTGCCGGCGCGCCGGTGAGCTCCGCTGGCAGCATGCGGGGTGGTGGGGCGGCTGCGTCGCTCACGGCGGGGATCCCGGCGGCGCTCGGCTCGGGCGGCTGGGGCTCGATCGAGATCTTCGAGACCTACAACAAAGTCGCACCGGCGGTGACGCTGTCGTGCGAGGATTACGCGCTGGTGTATCGTCTCGCCGATCACGGAATGAAGCCGAAGTTGAAGATCGATGTTGATGCCACGCTGCTCGGTGAAGTGCCGGCATTCAACACCATTGCGACGATGCGCGGGACCGAGAAGCCGGATGAGTACGTCATCCTCTCGGCGCACTTCGATTCGTGGGATGGATCGTCCGGTGCCACCGACAACGGCACCGGCACGTTGATGTCGATGGAAGCGTTGCGGATCCTCAAGCAGGTCTATCCGAACCCGAAGCGGACCATCATCGTTGGTCACTGGGCCAGCGAAGAGCAAGGATTGAATGGTTCGAAGGCCTTCGCGAACGATCATCCCGAGGTGATGAAGGGGTTGCAGGCGCTGTTCAACCAGGACAACGGCACCGGCCGGGTCACATCGCTGTCGGCGGCTGGCTTGACGGCGATCGGGCCGCACCTCCGGGATTGGTACGGCAAGTTGCCAAGCTTCTTTACGGACAGCATGAGCGCGAATGCCGTGGGGTGGAGCTTCCGCGATGTGCCGACCGGGAATCCGAGTGGAACGGATGGCGCCGTCTTTGCCTGTTTCGGCACACCGTCGATCGGGATGGGTGCGGTGGGCTGGAACTACGGCAGTTACACCTGGCACACCAACCGTGATACCTATGACAAGGTCGTCTTCGACGACCTCAAGCACAACGCGACGCTCGCGGCGATGATGGCGTACCTCGCCTCCGAGGATCCGACCTTCATCGATCGGACCCGGTCACCGGGGACGTGGCCGGCCACCTGGCCCGCCAACTGTGGTACCGCGCCCCGGAAGACCAACCCGCGCTACTGACCGCGCGTGGGGAGTGGCGACGGGCGAGTAACGATGGTCGCCACTCGCCCGTTGTTGTGCGGTCAAAGGGCGTGGTCGTCGCTACCGCACCACTTGCACCGTGACCGACAATTGCCCGACATGCCGCATGGCATGTTCGGCCCCGTGGACCAGACAGCCGATCACGGTCGAGGGTAACTGGGCGCGCCCGACGCCGCGAAAATCGCCGAGGGTCTCGATGGGTACGTGGCGGAGTTGTGCCAATGCCGCATCGATCTGTGTGGTGAGCTTCGCCAGGGTGTCAGATACATCGCCGATGGCCAGGGGGTCACCCTCGGCGCGAAGCGCGGTGCGCTGCTCGTCGCTGAGGACTTCGCCCCGTGCGTACGTGAAGAGGCGGTCGATGACACCGCTGATGTGCCGCACGTGGAAGGCGGCCGAAGCGACCCCGGCGGGGCGTGCGTTCCAGTCCGCTTCGGTGAGGGGCGCGACGAGTTCCCCCACGCTATCGCGCACTTGCAGCAGGATGTGCGCGATCGGCTGCAAGACATCGGGAACACCATCGATCGGGCCGCGTTGCCACCACTCCGTATTCGGCATACGCACTCACTGATTGGGGTGATCGGCGGAGGCCGCCGCAGGGGCGAGGTGCTCGACCGCTCGCAGCATCGCGCGGGTGCCGCCGAAGAATCCACCCCACCCGAAAAAGCTGCCATCGGCGAAGAAGGCCTTCTGGCCGTTGGCATAGTCGATCTTCACCCAATTGTTCACGAAGTCCCGTCCCTGCTTGCCGAACGAGATCCGCTCAATCCGGTCGACGATGACCGTTCCCTTCTTGCCGATGAACTCCAGCGAGCCGTCATGGACCGTCAACGCGCCACGATCGTGCATCGCCAGCACGTTGAGGTCCCGCCAACGATTTTCCGAGTGGAGGAACCAGACGGTGGGAAAGGATCTCGTCATAGAACGACTCCTCGTGGATGGTCATGGTCCGGCGCAAACGGCAACGCAGGTCTCGAGTCGTGTCGCGTCAGCGACAGCAGGCACTCCATCATTGGATGGAGTGTGGCGCCGCCTTCCCATGAAACGTCATGCACGTGGCCGAAGACAGCAATAGGTTGCCCCATCTCCCACCCCGAGGCACCATGTCATTCTCGCTCTATTTCGTCGGCGCCTTGATCGTAATCGGTGGTGTCGCCTGGGGCATGATCAAGGCCGGCCTGCCAACGACGTGGGTGATCATTGCCGCTGTGATCATGCTGGGAGTCGGCATTCTGAGCGGCGTCAGTCACACGCGTTCGCGCGACCTGCCCAAGGATCCGTCGTGATCGTGGGCTCGCGAAGCGGTTGAGCGTACGGCAGCGAGTGGCACGGGGCGCATCATTCGGAGGCCTCGCACAGCGCTGCGTCCAGTTCCATCTCGCCGCGGAGCCGATCATGGTCGAGCCACGCCTCCTCAGGCGAGGATTCGCATCGGCAATCCCATGGCGTCGTGTACCGTCGGGGGTGGCGGAAAGGCGCGGGCGTCGCCGGACAAGATCCGACGGGCCGTCCAGGCGGCCACGAGCGCATCGAGGAGGTCGTCATGCGCCACCTCCGCGCGCGGCCACTGGGGCCAGGCGCTGCCATAGGCCGCTTGGTAGCGCCGCGGCAGCAAGGCCAGCCGTTCCTCGCGCCCCGGCGTCCCCTTCTTGGCGTGGGTCAGCGGTTGGTCATCATTCAGGGTCGCGAACGAGACTTCGGGATGTACCTCGACGACCCGCGTCGCGAGCGCCGGGTCACTGGCAAGCGCCGCGTCGACCTCACGGATCTTCGGAATGATAAAGTAGGTCTGTTTGGAGAGCTTCTTTCCGGTGAGCGCGAACGAGCGCGCGCTGGCGTCCGGATAGCTTGTGCCGGCGAGGGCCGCGCGGCAGGGCGCGGGGAAGACGCTACTCGCGCGCGGGCCCAGGAAGCGCCTGGCCGCCTGGTCGGCGGGTCGGGAACCGCGGTCGCTGAGGCCAATGGGAATGTCGACGGCGAAGACCTCCGCCGTCGACAACGCCGTCACCAATTCTGCGAAGGAAGGGTGCACGGTGATCTGGCACTGGTCGGTCGCCAGGTCGTGGGTCGCAGCGACCCACCCGATGCGGCAGCCATCCACCCCGACGACATGACTCACCGAGCGCTCCCAGCGATGATGTGGACCGCCTACCGGGGCGTGCCGCGATAGCATCCGATGGTGTAGGGATACTCCATCGTGGCATGGTAATGATAGCCAAGGCTGCCGTGTGTGTGGCCGTGACACACATCCAGTTCGGCGTTGGTGATTTCGGCACCCCCGACCCCGGTGTAGCCGTACAGGGCAAAGCCGTCGAGCAGGTAGCCGACAATGCCGGCGTGCCCATCGGTACCGCGCTCGGTGTCGAGCCGCTCCGGCAGACTGTGATAGTGGTACTGCGTCATGGCCGGGTGTCCACCGTAGACGTCCACAATCTCGTTCGCCACCGCGTCGTCGCCACGCGCATCGACGGCGCTGAAGAGGACCACCCCGTTCAGGGTGACGCCGATCGCCCCCATGCCGACGCAGGTCGGCGTGGCATTGACCTGCGGTTGCAGCGGCAGCGTGAAGGAGACGACCCGCGTCGCCGGTGTGCCAGGGTTCCGGTCGATCGCCGTCAGCGGCGCATACTGCGTCATCGGCCAGTTGCCGATCTTGGTGTCGACCGGCAGGCCATTCGCGGCGATGGTGCGAGTGCCATTCGCCTCGTTCACGGTGATTGTCCCCGGCATGCCGCCCGCCCCAATCGCCGGCAGGAACGGCTTGCGCAGCAGGTTCCAGGTCGCGGCGGGGTTGTTGATCCAGGTAATCAGCGCGGTCGTGCTCCCGGGGGCCGACGGATTCGGCCCGGTACAGGAATACAACGCGCCCACGGCGGGAGTGGTCGTGGTGAGATGCGCATTGCCGAGGGGGAGTTTGGTGCAGTCGGGCCCCTGACCGTCGGTACAGCGTGCTGGCACAATGAAGTACGGGACCAGCGCCGAATCGGCTGGGGAGTCGCCGCCGCCGCCGGTGGTCGTGGTCATCGAGGAGGCGCAAGCAGCCAGCGCAGGCAGCATCACGCACCAGGACAGGGTGGTGAGGACGGGCCTGTGGTTGGAACGACGCG
>JBBQJU010000208.1:0-4808 GCA_038326215.1 Gemmatimonadales bacterium
AGCCCGACCGCCATGAAGGCGACGCGCCAGCCGTAGATGCTCTCGAGCCAGCCGCCGAGCAACAGGCCGAGGACACCGCCGACGGGGATGCCCGCAGAGAGGATCGCCATCGCGACCGGGCGCTTCTTGCCGGGGAAATAGTCGGCGACCATCGAGGACGACGCCGGCCCGAAGGCCGCCTCGCCGATCCCGACGGCGGCACGACAGATGAACAGTTGCCAGAAGGAGCGCACCAATCCGCCGAGTGCCGTGAACGCGCTCCAGAGCGCGACGCCACCGGCGATCACGGTCTTGCGGCTGCGCAGGTCACTCAGCACGCCCAGGGGGAGCGCCGCAATCGAGAAGACCAGGATATACGCCGAGCCGAGCCAGCCGAGCTGGGTGTCGGTCAGCATCAGGTCGCGTTTGATCGGCTCGAACAACGCGAAGATCACGTTGCGGTCGAGGTAGTTCAACAGGTTGACGACGGCCAGCAACAAGAGCGCCGACCAGGCATTGGAGCGGCGCGTCGCGATGGCCCGCTCCTCGGTGTTCAGGAGTCCACCGCCGTGATGCCGAGGCGCTCGCGCATGTCCATGATCGTCTGGACGACGACCTGCGGATCGTCAGTGACGGTGAAGAGGCGGAGGTCCGAGCTGGAGATGTTGCCATCGGTCAACATCCGTTCACGGATCCAGTCCACCATCCCGCCCCAATACTCGGTGCCGAAGAGGACGACCGGGAAGTCGGTGACCTTGCCGGTCTGGATGAGCGTCAGCGACTCGAAGAGCTCGTCGAGGGTGCCGAAACCGCCCGGGAAGACGACGAAGCCGATGGCGTACTTCACGAACATCGTCTTGCGCACGAAGAAGAACTTGAAGTCGAGCGACGAGGTGAGATACGGGTTGACCCGCTGTTCATGCGGGAGCTCGATGTTGCAGCCGATCGAGATGCCACCCGCCTCGAAGGCGCCCTTGTTGGCGGCCTCCATGATGCCCGGCCCGCCACCGGTGATCACCGGGACGCCGGCCTTGGCGAAGAGGCGTGCGGTTTCCTCGGCCGCGAGGTACATCGGATGATCGGGCTTGGTCCGCGCCGAGCCGAAGATCGAGACGCCGCCGGCCACCGACTGCAGATTCTCGAATCCCCAGACGAACTCGCCGAGAATGCGCAGCACCCGCCAGGAGTCGGAGGAGCGCCGGATCTTGAGCGTCTCCTCGTCGAGCGGAATGTTGAGCAGGTTCTCGTCCTGCGTCGCCTTGCGCGGGCCCTTCGGGTCGCGCGCGCGCGCGGGATGGCCCGCCCCCTGCTGTTCAGACATTCCGGAATGCCTCCAGCATCGCGCGATGGTCGTCGGCGATGTTGTAGAAGTACGGTGAGACGCGGACATGGCCCGGTCGCGCATCGACGATGAAGCCGGCCGTGGCGAGCCGCGCCACGTCCCGCCGTGGGTCGTCGCTCGGCAGCATGACGATCGCGCTGCGCTCGGCCGGCGTCGCGGCCACCTTCGGCTCCAGTCCCATCGCGCGCGCCGCCTCGATCAGGTCCTCGGTCAGTGCCGACGTGACCGCGCGGATGGCTGCGGCGCCGGCAGCCTCCAGCACGTCGAGGCCGCCGAGCTGGGTCACCACCGGCAGCAGCGGCGGCGTCCCGGCCTCGAAGCGGCGGGCATCGTCGTGCGGGACGAAGTGGCGTGGGTCAAAGGCGAATTGGTCGCGGTGGGCGAACCATCCGCTGGCCAGCGGTGCGAGGTGATGGGTGGTCTCGGCGCGGGCGTAGAGGAAGGTGATGCCCGTCCCGCCCAACATCCACTTGAGGCCGCCCGACGCGTAGAAATCCACGCCGGCGGCGCGCACATCCACGGGGAGCTGGCCTACGCCGTGATAGCCGTCGATGAACGAGTGCGCGCCGTGGCGCGCCGCGATCGCCCCGATCATGCCGATGTCCTGGATCGCACCGGTGGTGAAATAGACGTGCGACGTGACCACCAAGGCGGTCCGGTCGTTCACCGCCGCCTCGAAGGCCTCCATCGGCACCGAGATCCCGTCGGGACTCTCGAGGATGACCAGGTCGACGTCGCGCGGCAGCCATTGATACGGCACCGTCGGGAAGTCGAGCGCGGTGGTCACCACCCGTGGGCGGGCGGTGGTGTCGAGCGAGGAGGCGACCACGCCGAGGATGCTGGACATCGAGGGGTGCAGCGCGATCTCGCTGGCGCTCGCGCCGATCAGCGTCCCGAGTCGGGTCCGCAGCTCGGCGAGGTCACCCCACCACGTCTCATACCAGTTGGCGGCCCCTCGGAGCTCCCACTGGTCGAGGTGGGCGTCGATCCGGCGACGCGAGGCGCGCGACAGCGCCCCAAGCGAGCAGGAATTGAGGTAGGTCGTCCGCTCGAGGGTCGGGAATTCGGAGCGCCAACGGGCGAGGTCATGCGGGGGGAGGGCGGCCATGGTCATTGCCATGCAATATAGGCCCCTCGAGTCGATCTCCGACCTGCCCCGCCGGTATATTCCGCGCATGGCCGAGACCCTCCCTCCTGACCCCCGATTCCGCGGTTCCTGGACGTCACTCGTCGGGGCGTTGACCCTGCGGGCGGTGACCTCGCCACGCACCGCCGTCGACCTGCTGCGGACCGGTTGGGCCTTCCGCCGCCGCGAGTGGTGGCGCCAGGCGCCGTTCCTCCCGGTGCCGGATGGGACCTATCTCCGCTGGCGGATGTACACCGCCTATGGAGACGAATCGGCGGTTCCCCCGGCGGAGGACGTGGTGCGCTTCGCCCGGTGGCGACGGGAGACGATGGGCTGCTGATGGCTGATGCCGCTGCGCGCCCGCATGTCGTCGTCATCGGCGGCGGTTTCGCCGGGCTGTATCTCGCCCGGGGGCTGGCCCGCGCCAAGGTGCAGGTGACGCTGGTCGATCGGCGAAACCACCATCTCTTCCAGCCGATGCTCTATCAAGTGGCAGCGGCCGCGCTCTCCCCGAAGGACATTGCCGCGCCAATCCGCTCGATCCTCCGCAAGCAGGCGAATGTGGAGGTCCTGCTGGCCGAGGTCACCCGCATCGATGCCGATGCGCGTGTCGTCCATCTCGATATCGGCACCGAGCTCAGTTACGACTACTGCGTGGTGGCAACGGGAGCACGGCACTCCTACTTCGGGCACACCGACTGGGAGCGTTTCGCCCCCGGGCTCAAGAGCATCGAGGATGCGCTCGACGTCCGTCGACGGATCCTGCTCGCCTTCGAGCGCGCCGAGCGAGAACCCGATCCGGCCAAGCGGCACCAGTATCTGACCTTCGTCGTGATCGGTGGCGGACCGACCGGCGTGGAGATGGCCGGGGCGATCGCCGAAATCCGTCGCTTCGCCCTTGCGCGCGACTTTCGGCATATCGATCCGCGCGAAGCGACCGTGATGCTGGTCGAGGGCGGCCCGCGTCTCTTGCCATCCTATCCACCCGCCCTCTCCGCCCGTGCCAAGTCCGACCTGCGGGCGCTCGGCGTCGAGGTCCGCGAGAATACCTTGGTGACTGGCATCACCGCCGCCTCGGTCGAAGCCGCCGGCTGGGTCATTCCGACCACGACGGTGGTCTGGGCCGCCGGCAATCAGGCGTCGCCACTGCTCAAGACGCTCGGCGCCCCGCTCGACAATCAGGGCCGGGCGCTGGTCGAGCCGGATTGCACGGTGCCCGGCCATCCCGAGCTCTTCGTCCTCGGCGACGCCGCGGCCTTCCTGCACCAACCCGGACAGGCCCGTCCGCTGCCCGGCGTCTGCCCCGTGGCGATCCAGATGGGGCAGTACGCCGCCGCGGCCATCCGCAACGACCTCGCTGGGAAGCCGCGGATCCCCTTCTCCTACTGGGACAAGGGACAGTTGGCGGTGATCGGTCGTGGTCACGCGGTCGCCGATCTCGGCAAGCTGACCTTCGCGGGCGTCACGGCGTGGATGGTCTGGGCATTCGTGCACATCTTCTTCCTCGTCTCCTTCCGGAATCGGGTGATGGTGCTGCTGGAATGGATGTGGTCGTACGTGCGCTATGCGCCGGGGGCACGGTTGATCACCGGCGAGACGTCCGAGTATGCAGCCAAGGTGCCGGGGCGACGGTGACCGCGCCCACCCTCGCCGAGGTACAGGCCGAGGCGGCGCGCCTCGGCTTTGTCGCGTGCGGCGTCACGACCCTGGAACCGAGTCGCCGCGCCGATGCGTTGGATGCCTGGTTGGCGGCGGGGTACGCGGGAACGATGCGCTATCTGCACCGGCAGGCGAAGAAGCGGAAAGATCCGCGGCTCCTGCACGTCGAGGCGAAGAGCGCCATCATGCTCCTCGACAACTACACGGCGCCGCCGGAAGAACGGGCACAGCCGGGCGATCGCTTCAAGATCGCGAGCTATGCCCGCGGCACCGACTATCACCTGGTCACGCACGCGCGACTGCTCGCGCTCAAGGAGTGGCTTTTCACGCGTGGTGTGCGCTTCGCGAGTGCCTGGATTGATGACGGTCCAGTCCCTGAGCGTGAGCTGGCCGAACGCGCTGGCCTCGGCTGGATCGGCAAGAACACGATGCTCATTCACCCGCAGATCGGATCGTGGACCTTCATCGGGACGATCTTCACCGATCTGGAGTTCGCGGACGAGCCGGTGCGCATCACCGATCACTGCGGCAGCTGCACCCGTTGCCTCGACGCGTGCCCGACGGATGCCTTTGTGGCACCGCGGCTCCTCGACGCGACAAAGTGTCTCTCCTACGTCACGATTGAGTACAAGCCCGATCCACCGCCGGAACTCGACGGAAAGTGGGCGGAATGGGCCTTCGGCTGCGATATTTGCAACGAGG
>JBBQJU010000209.1:0-4795 GCA_038326215.1 Gemmatimonadales bacterium
GGAGCTGCGCGGGGTAGCGCCCGAGCAGGATCGGGTCTAGAAACATCTGGTCGAAATAGACATTGCCACGATCGGCCGCCGCCATATCATCCGCTGAGCCCGTGGCGGGTTCGCGCGGCTCGATATTGACGACGATCCCGATGTCGCGCACCCCTTCGGCGCGCGCAGCGCGCACCGCCTGACCGTGCGCGAGCAGGAGGTGATGCACGACCCGCGGCACGGCGGCCAGGTTGCGATGCCCAGGGGCGCCGGTTCCGCGGAAGTAGCCGCGATCGGCGATGATCCGCGGTTCGTTCAGCGTTGCCCACGAGGCGACCCGATCACCAAAGTGTCGATAACAGAGGGTGGCATACTCGGCGAACCAGGCCGGGCTCTCGTCCGACATCCAGCCACCGTGGTCGTCGAGCGCCGCCGGAAGGTCCCAGTGATAGAGCGTGGCCCACGGCGCAATGCCGGCCTCAAGGAGGCCGTCGAGCAGCCGGTCGTAGAAGTCCAGTCCCGCGCGATTGATCCGCCCAGTCCCCGCGGGGAGCAGACGACCCCATGCGATCGAGAAGCGGTAGGCGGGAAGTCCGAGCTCGCGCATCAGCGCGATGTCTTCGGGCCACCGGTGATAGTGGTCGCAGGCCATATCGCCTGTCGTCGCATCTGCGATCGTGCCCGGTGTATGGGCAAAGCGATGCCAGATCGAGACTCCGGCCCCGTCAGCGAGCGGATGTCCCTCGATCTGGTAGGCGGAGGTCGCGGCGCCCCAGACGAAACTGGGTGGGAAAGCACGGGGAGAAGGCATCTCGCATGATAACCTTATGGCGAACAGCGAACAGCGAACAGCGAACCGCGAACAGCGGACGGTGGACGCAGCACCGTCAGCGCGCTGGCTGCTCCAGTGCGGCCAACTCCCCGACGCGATGGCTCGGAATCCACGCATGCATCCCGATGGGACGCAAACCAGCCTCCGCGAACAGGCGTCGATAGGTGGACGCGCGCCGGGGTTGAAACTCGTGGTGGTCGCCCTCGCTCGCGTCCTCACGCACGAAGGTCGGGAGAAAGGCGACGCCGCCCACGAGCGGGGTGATCGCCGTCAGTGCGCGCCGCAACGCTGGCGTCGTGAGGTAATGGAGCACGTCGGCGGCAACGACGAGGTCGAACGGGCCGTCGAGGCCGAGCTGGCCAAGCGTCTCCAGCGTGCCGAGGCGAAGATTCCGGCGTTGGCCGTAGCGGGCCACGGCCCACGCACTGCTGTCGACGCCGGCATACCGGGCTTTGGGACGAAGGCGGTGCAGCAGCGGTTGCCACCGCCCCTCCCCCGCCCCGGCGTCGAGTACCGACCGGATCGGCCGGCAGAGAAACTGCTCGGTCACGGCGACTGCAAACAGCACCTGCCGAGTCAGATCGGCCCGCGACCCGACGCTGTGCGCCGGGTCACGGTACCACCGATCGAAATACGCCTGGTCGTAACGCTTCGGCACGACTACTTGCGCCGACCGCCACCGCCCGCGCTTTGGTCATCATCGTCTTGCCCCTGCAACTGGAACGGATTGCCGTTGAACATGCTGGCGCTGCGTTCCACGCGCAGCACCTGCTTGGAGATCGTCCCACCAACCCGCACAATCACGAGGTAGTCGCCCGGCTGCGCTGAACCGCCCCGCCCGCCGAAGCCACCACCGCCGCCACCGAAGCCCTGACCCCCCTGGCCCGGGAGGGTGATCAAGCCAGCGACGGTCCGGGCCAGCGCACTGTCAGCCCCAGCAGCCTGCGCCAACAGCCCAGCCGCGCCGCCCGCGCCGCGACCGCCGCCACCGCCACCGCCGCCGCCGCCACCACCGCCCTCACCGGGGCGCTCGACCCATGCTGGTGCCTGGCCACCGCCTGCACCACCTCGGCCGCCGGCACCGCCGCCACCCTGCCCGCGACCACCGGCTCCCGGGAGCGCCGCGGCCGGGTTCTCGACCAGCTTCCGCACCCGCGCAAGGGCCAGCGTGTCCGCGCCGGCCTTCGTGAGGGAATCGAAGACGGTGTTGCGCCGCTTGATGGTCAACAGCGAGTCCCGACGCTGTGAGGGCGTCTGGGCACGCGGCGCCGCGGGCGGCGGGGTGACCTGAAAGCCCCAATTCACCCGATGCAGACCGGCAGCCCCCGGACCGGTGAGCCGACTCACGGTGTCGCCCGCGGCGTTGACGATGAGAATCGCCGCCGAGGAGGCCGCCGCCGAGGCCGACACGCGGTAGGTGATCTCGGCGCCGTAGGCCGGCGAATTGGCCTTGAAGAGTGCCTGGCCGGTGGACTCCCCGTTCATCGGCGCCTGCGTGTATTGCACGGCGGTCTTCGGCTTGAACTGCGCGACGGCCAAGGCCATGACGCTGTCGCTCAGCTGCGGAATCGGCGTGACATCAACGATCCAGATCGACCGACCATGGGTGCCGGCGATCAACTCGCGATCGCGCGGGTGAATCTTGAGGTCATGCACCGGCACCGTCGGCAGACCATTCATGAACTTCTGCCACGACCCGCCCTTGTTGAGCGAGAGGTACGCACCGACGTCGGTACCGACGTACAGCACGTTCGGGTTCGCCGGGTCCTCGCGCACGACATGGGCGAAGTCGACGCCGCCGGTCGGCAGGTTCGCCGCGATCGACGTGAAGCTCTTGCCGTAGTTGCGCGTCATGTAGACGTAGGGCGTGAAGTCGCCCGTCCGGTGCCCATCGAAGGTGATGTACACCGTGCTGCTATCGGCGTAGGACGGCTCAATCCGTGACACGTACGTCCCGGCCGGCACGCCCGGAAAGCGGCCGGTGAGCTCCTCCCACGCGGCGCCATCATTCCGGGTCAGCCAGACGCGGCCGTCATCGGTGCCGGCATACAACAGGCCGGGACGGACATACGACTCCGCAAGCGAGGTGATGGTCCCGAAGGTCTCGGCGCCAGTCGCATCGGTCGTGATGCCACCGGTGGTCCGCGTCGAGACCCGGATCTTCATCGTGTCGGCGTAGCTGAGGTCCGGCGAAATCGGGTACATCTCGTCGCCGCGTTCCACCGACTTCATCACCCGGTTCGACCCGGCGTAGAAGGTCTTGTTGTTGTGCGGCGAGATGAAGAACGGCGTGTTCCAGTTCCACCGCAGCGTCAACGCCGCCGAGTCCGCCGCGATCATCGCGGTAATCTCGGCAATCCGCTTCTTGGTGGCCGGCGTCGCCGCGGTCGGGCTCTCCTCCAGCACGGCGATGGTGTCACGCCACGCATTGGCCCGCGCACGCCAGGTCGGCTTGGGCAGGTTCGAGCTCTCCCCCGTCAGCAGATTGGTCCGCGACATCGAACCACCCTGCGACTCGCCGTAGATCACGTTCGGGTCGGTCGGGTCCTGTGCCGTGACGAAGCCGTCGCCGCCATTGTAAGTGAACCACATCGAGTTGGTGATCGCCCCCTGCTGCCGGCGGCTCGGCCCGCACCACGAACCGTTGTCCTGCAGCCCGCCGCAGACGTTGTACGGCGTGGCATAGTCGAACGAGACGGCGTAGAACTGGCCGATGGCGAAGGAGTTGGGGAACCACCAGTTGCCACCCTTGTCAAACGAGACGCCGACGCCGCCGTCATTGCCGACGATCATGCGGTTCTCATCGTTCGGGTCAAGCCACATCGCGTGGTGATCGACGTGCAGGCCGACGGTCGTCTGACGCACCGTCTTGCCGCCATCGGTCGAGAAGTTCACCGGCGTCGACGACCAGTAGACGCGGTCGGGATTCTTCACGTCGACGCGGACCTGCGAGTAGTAGAACGGCCGGACGTTGGTGCTGGCGGTCCTGGTCCAGGTCGCACCGGCATCGGCGGAGCGATAGAGGCCCGAGGGGGAGACGGCCGGCGTGCCAACGCCACTCTTCCCCTTCGGGTTCGCCACCGTGTCGGCCTCGACCAGCGCGTACATGATCTTTGCATTGCTGGGCGCAATCGCGAGCCCGATGCGGCCCTTCATCGTCTCCGGGAATCCGCCGCCCTTCACCTCGGTCCAGCTCTCGCCCGCATCGGTGCTCTTCCAGAGCGCGCTGCCGGGGCCGCCGCTCTTCAGGAAGTAGGGGCCGCGCACCCGCTCGTAGCTCGAGGCGAAGAGGATGTTCGGATTGGTCGGATCCATCGCGACGTCGATGAAGCCCGCCTTGTCGCTGATGAACTTCACGAGGCGCCAGGTCTGCCCGCCGTCGGTGGTCTTGTAGAGGCCGCGATCCGGATTGCTGTTCCAGATGGCGCCGAGGGCGGCGACATAGACGATCTGCGGATTCGTCGGGTGCACGACGATGCGGGCGATCGTCTGCGTCTTCTCGAGCCCCATCAGCTTCCAGGTGAGGCCGCCGTCCATCGACTTGTAGATGCCTTGCCCGGGCGAGACGGAGTTGCGTGAGTCATCCTCGCCGGTCCCGGCCCAGATCTGCATCGTATCGCTCGGGGCAATCGCGAGGTCGCCCATCGAGACGACGCGCTCGTTGGTGAAGAGCGGACGAAAGGTCACGCCACCGTTGGTTGTCTTCCAGATGCCGCCCGCGGCCGCCGCCACGAAGAAGGTGCGCGACGGCGAGGGAATCCCTTCGACATCGGTCACACGGCCCTGCATGTTGGCAGGACCGATCTCACGCCAGCGAAAGGCATTGAGAGTGGTCGAATCGAGGGGCGTGGAGAGTTGGGCGGACAGGGGGGCCACGGCGCCCAGAAGCAGGCAGGTGGCGGCAGCGCGGACGTAGGTACGTCGCATCAGGCGGACTCGTTGCTGGAGGAAAAGCCGGGGGAGGCCGGTCACCCCCTTTACGGG
>JBBQJU010000210.1:0-4745 GCA_038326215.1 Gemmatimonadales bacterium
GCGCGAGAGCTCTGCCTCCACCGCGTCGGGCTGGCCGACGAGGAGGAGGGAGAATTCAGGCGGCAACTCGCGGAGGGCGAGCGCTGCACCGGCCACTTCCGTGGCTGGCGCATGGTCGCCCCCCATCGCGTCTAGCGCGACGCGAATCACGGCCTAGTTGTCCTCGACCTCAACGCGCTTCTTGCCCGCGTAGTACCCGCACGACGGGCAGACCCGGTGCGAGAGCTTCGGGGCGCTACAACGGGAGCAGGGCTGGGTGGCCATGCCGGCGGCGCTGTGGTGGCCACGGCGCAGGCGCTTGCGCGACTTCGAGAGTTTCCGCTTCGGAACGGCCATCGGTGCCTCAGTTGGTCGTGCCAGCCGTGCACGCGCACGGGCCGGCGTTCAAATCTGCCCCACAGGTGAGACAGAGTCCTGCACACTCCGGACGACAGAGGGGCAACGGCTGGACCCGCAAGACCAGCTCCTCCCGGACCGCCTGCCCCAAGTCCACTTCGCTCGAGGAGACCGCCAACGGATAGACGCTGGGATCCTCAAGTAACTCTTCATTCGCCGAGAAGACCACCTCGACGGATTCATCAAGCAGCTGCACCAGCGGCTCCAGACAGCGGCGACACTCTCCCGCAATCCGCGCCGTCAGATGCCCGTGCCAGAGCACGTCATCGCCGGCAGTCCCCTGCAGCCTCCCACCGACCTCCACCGGACCCACCAGATCGAGGGTTAACCCCTCGAGGACTGGATCGTCCGCGGGCACCATCGCCTCGGTGGCGACCGGTCCGTCCTGCAGTTGGCGAAGATCGAACGAAAGCATAGCCATCAAAGCTAGCAGACGGGGAGCCCCTTGGTCAACCCAGTCAGACCGCTCCGAGGAGGGCTAACTCACGCTCCGGAAAGAAGAAAGCGATTTCCCGAGCCGCATTCTCGTCGCTGTCCGAGCCATGGACCGCATTCTTCCCCTTCGACTCGGCGAACAGCTTCCGGATCGTCCCTTCGGCTGCCTCCGCCGGGTCGGTCGCGCCGATCGCCGTCCGCCAGGCCGCCACGGCGTCCGGCGCCTCGAGCGCCATCGCCACCACCGGTCCCGAGCTCATGAACTCGACCAGCTCGCCGTAGAAGCCACGCTCCCGGTGGACCGCGTAGAAGGCCTCCGCCTCGACCAGGGTTAGACGAAGCATCCGCATCGCCTTGATGGCGAAACCTGACTTTTCCACATGCGCCAAAATGGCGCCGGCATTTCCAGCGACGACGGCGTCGGGCTTCAGCATCGCAAAGGTCATCGTTCCAGCCATTCCGTGATCTCCCACCAAGAAAAGTCGTCAGTCACAAGCCGAAGATCGTGCGTCCTATGTGCAATGCAAAATAGGACTTACGATCTGCGACATAATGTTTTACTTGAGCTTTGCCTTGAGCAGTTCCACGACATCCACCGGACGACGCATAATCCCCATGCCGGCGGCTTCGAAGGCAGCGAACTTCTCTTCGGCCGTGCCACTGGCCCCCGAGATGATCGCGCCGGCGTGGCCCATCCGGCGCCCTGGAGGCGCCGTCGCCCCCGCCACGAAGCCGACCACCGGCTTCTTGACGTTGGCTTTGATGTAGTCCGCCGCCTCCTGCTCCGCCGTGCCGCCGATCTCGCCCATCAGGACGATCGCCTCGGTCTTCGGGTCGGCGTTGAACGCCGCCAGAACATCGATGAAGTTCGTCCCGACGATCGGGTCGCCGCCGATCCCGACGCAGGTGCTCTGGCCGAGGCCCGCCTTGGTCAGGTGGTGGACGATCTCATAGGTCAGCGTGCCGGAGCGCGAGACCAAGCCGATCGGACCCGGCGTGCAGATCGACCCGGGGATGATGCCGACCTTGGCCTCTCCCGGGGTGATCATGCCGGGGCAGTTCGGGCCGATGAGACGGATGTTCCGCTCGGCCAAATACGGCATGACCGTGGTCATGTCGAGAACGGGGACCCCTTCGGTGATGCAGATGACAACCGGAATACCGGCGTCGGCCGCTTCCATCATCGCGCCGGCGGCCATCGCGGGCGGGACGTAGATCACCGAGCAGTTGGCCCCGGTCGCCTTCACGGCCTCGGCGACGGTGTTGAACACCGGCACCTTGCTCTCGAAGGTCTGGCCGCCCTTCCCCGGCGTGACGCCGGCGACGACGTTGGTGCCGTACTCAACCATCTGCCGAGCGTGAAACGACCCTTCGCGGCCCGTGATGCCCTGCACCACCAGGCGCGTGTCCTTATTGATCCAGATGCTCACGCGGCCTCCTTGGCAAGCGCCACGGCCTTCGAGACCGCCGCGTCCATGTCATTCATCGCCACCATCCCGACGCTCTCGAGGATCTTGAAGGCCTCGGCCTCGTTGGTCCCGGTGAGCCGGATGACGATCGGCACCTTCACCTCGAACTGCTTGGTAGCCGCCACAATGCCGTTGGCCACGTCGTCGGTGCGGGTGATGCCGCCGAAGATGTTGAACAAGATGACCTTCACGCTCGGATCGGAGGTGATGATCTTCAGAGCGTTGACGACCTTCTCAGGATTCGACGAGCCGCCGATGTCCAGGAAGTTCGCGGGTTCGCCGCCGTAGTACTTGACCAAGTCCATCGTCGCCATGGCGAGTCCGGCACCATTCACCACGCAGCCGACGTTGCCGTCGAGCTTGATGAAAGTCAGGTTGGCGCGGCGCGCCTGGACCTCACTCGGCTCCTCGGCCGACTCGTCGCGGAGCACCGCGAGGTCGGGGCGACGATCGAGCTCGTTGTCATCGATGATGATCTTCGCGTCGAGGGCGAGGACCTTCCCGTCGGGCGTCGTGACCAGCGGGTTGATCTCGGCGAGCGAGCAGCCATTGGCCATGAACACCTGATACAGCTGGGTCATGAGCTTCGTCGCGGCCTTGACGTGATTCCAGTCGCGGTAGAGCGCCAACGCCAGCTGCAGCGCCTGATGGGGCAGCAGGCCGTAGCGCGGGTCGACCGCGAGCTTGGTGATCTTTTCAGGAGTCTTGGCAGCGACTTCCTCGATGTCGACGCCACCGGCGTCCGACACCATGAAGACCGGCTTCTGCGAGGCGCGGTCGAGGATGAGGCCGACGTAGCTCTCGGTCGCGATCTCGGCAGCGGGGACGACGAGGACCTTGTTGACCACGAGGCCCTTGATCGTCATGCCGAGGATCTGCGAGGCACACTCAAGCGCCTCGGCCGGATTGCGTGCCAGCTTGACGCCACCGGCCTTGCCGCGGCCGCCGACATGGACCTGCGCCTTGACGACCACCGTGCCGCCCAGCCGCCGGGCAATCGCCTCGGCCTCCGTCGGCGTGGAGGCGACGTCGCCGTCGAACATGGGAATCCCGGCGACCTTGAGCAGGTCACGGGCCTGATATTCATGAAGGTTCACGTACACCTCGGGCGTGTGTCTCGGGCCTGAACCGCGAAAGATCTCAGCAAAGCCCCAGAAAATAGCCGCACGCAGGGCGCATCGCCACTTCGGAGGGCTATTTGGGCGGGTCCGTCTGGAGGAGCTTCCGGAGCGTCTCGAACGCCCGACCGAAGGCGGTCAGATCCCCGCGCGCCAGCGCGGAATCAGCCCGCGCCATCCATTCGCGTGCCTTCTGCCATCGTTCCGCCTCGCTGGCGGCCGTTTCGGGCGGCTTCGGTGCGGCCGGATCCCCCAGCAACTCCGCCCAGACCGAGGCCGGGTCATGGGCTGCGGTAGCTCGCTCCCCAATCGAGGCGGCGATTGCCAAGACAGTGACCCGGCCGAAACGATTGACCGTGATGACCGGTTGCCATGACCCTGGCCCGCGGACGCCTGCTGCAGCCCGATGGGCCGACCCGGGAGTGGCACAATGGAGTCGTGCCGCGCTACGCACGCCGGACCGCAGCGGTCGATGCCACGATGGCGCGGTTGTATCTCAGTGGGGCGAGCACGCGTGATCTGAAGCGCGCGTTGGCGCCCCTGTTCGGGACGACGGCGGTGTCGAAGAGTGCGGTGTCGCGGGTAGTGCAACAGCTGCGGGGCGAGTTCACCGCGTGGCAGCGCCGCTCGCTCGCGGACGAGGAGATCGTGTACCGCTATCTCGATGGGCAGCGGCATCGCGTGCAGGCGGGCGGGCACCGCGCCTGGTGCACCGTGCTGATGGCACGGGGAGTGCGGGCCACGGGCGAGAAGGTCGTGCTGGGGTTGTGCGTGGTAGGGGATGAGCAGACGGCAGCGTGGAAGGCCTTGCTCCAAGACCTCACCCAGCGTGGGCTTCGCCGTCCGGTACTGGTGATCAGTGATGGCAGTGCGGGCGCGGCGGCCGCACTGGAGGCCACGTGGTCGGGGATCGCGCATCAGCGCGGCCTAGTCCACAAGCTCCGCAACCTGGTGGCGCGGGTACCGCGATCGTTGCGCGCGGCAGTGATCCGTGATTTCCAGACGATCACCGCGGCGACGAGTCCGGCCGCGGTGCACGCCGCGATCGCGCTGTTCCGTCGGACGTGGAGCACGAAGTGGAGCGATGTGGTGGTGTCGTTGGATGAGGCGGGTGAGGGGCTGACGGTGTACACGGCCGTTCCCGAAGCGCAGTGGCGGGTGCTGCGGACCACCAATGCCATTAAACGGATCTTTGGCGAATTCCGGCGGCGCACCAAGACCCAAGGGGTGTTCCCGACCCCGGAGGCGATCACGACGGTGTTGTCGTAAGGTTACCCTCGGAGGATACACAATAAGTTAGACTTTCTCGTCGCCCGATGGAGGGGAT
>JBBQJU010000211.1:0-4726 GCA_038326215.1 Gemmatimonadales bacterium
ATCCACTCCACGAGCGCCGGGTCGCGCTGACGACGCACGATCTCTTCGTAGATGCCGCGCGCCTTGTCGGCGGTCATCGTCTCGCCCGAGACCAGTTCGCCATTGATCGACAGCTTGAGGTCCTCGAAGGCGGCGCCGGGGGGGAGCGGGAAGATGTAGTCCGCCTCGGCGACGCGTCCGCCGGTGTTCTTGAAGACTTCGGTCACCTCATAGCGCAGGACGCGATCGGCGAGGGCGATCTTCACGTCGCTCGACTGTCGCACGAGGGTCGGTCCGCAGACGACCTGAACGGGGCGGGCACAATCGGTTTCCGGCCCGCAGCGCGGAGGAGGAGGCGAGGCGCAGGGTCGCGTGATGATGCGCCCTTGCGCCGTGGCCAGTAGCGGGAGGAGCGCCAATGCCGCGAGCGCCGACATCATCGGCCACGACGACCGAACGGGATTTGCTCTTACCCCGCTCGTGCGATCGACACCGGCGGGACGGGTGGGACGGGGCGAGCGGGAGGGGCGAGTCCGGTCGAGCATGGTGCCTTCCATAGTGCCTTCCATGGTGCCTTCCTGGAGAGGGTCTGCACAGGAGACGTCACCAGGCGCGCCGACTTGCACACCAGTCGGGAAATTCGTTGCGCGATGGGGGCCGCGCGTGGGTACACCCGCGCGAAGGGGCGTGCGCGCGAAGGGGCGTGCGCGCGAAGGGGCATGCACGGGTGGGGGCGTGCGTACGAAGGAGCGCCCGCACAAGGGAGTGCCCGCACGAGGGAGTGCCCGCACGAGGGAGGGCCTGCACGAGGGAGGGCCTGCACGAGAGGGCGGCCGCGCGATGGGAAGCCCCCGCGATGGGGCGCCCCCGCGCGGATGGATCCGATCAGCCGGCCCGCTTCGGCTCGATGTTGGGGAGGAAGGCGGTGAGCAGCCCGATCGCCGGGAGGAAGGAGCAGATGCGATAGACCAGGTCGATGCTGGTGGCATCGGCGAGGCGACCGAGCAGGGCAGCCCCGAGCCCAGCCGCGCCGAACGCGAGCCCGAAGAAGATCCCCGAGACCGCCCCCACTCGCCCCGGAACGAGTTCCTGCGCAAAGACGACGATCGCCGAAAAGGCGGAGGCGAGAACCAGTCCGATGACCACGGTGAGGATCTCGGTCCAGAACAGGTTCACGTGCGGGAGCATGAGGGTGAACGGGAGGACGCCGAGGATCGAGGCCCAGATGACGTACTTCCGCCCGATGCGATCGCCCACCGGTCCGCCGATGAAGGTCCCCACCGCGACCGCTCCCAAGAGGAGGAACAGGTGCAACTGCGCGCTCTCCACCGAGATCGCAAAGCGGTGAATGAGATAGAACGTGTAGAAGCTGGTGAGGCTGGCGAGGTAAACGTTTTTGGAGAAGACCAGCGCGACGAGGATGACGAGGGCGCGCTTCACCTGACCGCCGTCGATCGGCGACGTCTCTGGCGCCACGCGTCGCGCCGCGCGCTCGGCGAGGTGCTCCTTGTACCAGTGCCCGACGCGCACGAGGATGGCAATCGCCACCACGGCGAACGCGGCAAACCATGCAATGCTGCGCTGCCCGTACGGGGCGACGATGAACGCGGCGAGCAGCGGCCCGGTGGACGCGCCGGCGTTGCCACCGACCTGGAAGAGCGACTGGGCGAAGCCGTAGCGCCCCCCCGAGGCGAGGCGCGCGACGCGCGACGACTCCGGATGGAAGATCGACGAGCCGATGCCGACCAGCGCGACCGAGACGAGCACGATCGCATACGTCGGCGCGCGGGCGAGCAGCAGGAGCCCGACCAGGGTGAAGCCCATCCCGAGGGCGAGCGAATACGGCTTCGGGCGCTTATCGGTGTAGATGCCAACGATCGGCTGCAGGAGAGATGCCGTCGCAGTATTGGCGAAGGTGATGAGGCCGATCTGTCCGAAGTCGAGCTGGTACGTCGACTTGAGCATCGGATACACGGCCGGGAGGAGCGACTGCATCAGGTCGTTGAGACCGTGGCAGATGCTGATGGCACCCAGGATACCGAGCGCGGTGCCGGTTGCCTGGGTGCCACTGATCGGGTCGAGCGCGCGGGTGGACGTCACGACGAAGGAGGCGGGATCGGGGTCGAATGGTTCCCGGAAAACTAGCGCCCCCTCGTCCCTCGGATGTCCCTCTTTGTCGCATCGGTCGGCGGAGACCTAGCCGCTACGCAGCACCACTCCTGGCTGAGCCCGCGCGGCACGGCGCGCCGGGATCACGCTGGCGAGCAGCGCCACCGCGGTCGTGACACTCACGACCACAAGGAAGGTGACCGGGTCGGTCGGGGTGACGCCATGTAGCAGCCCCGTCATCAGTCGGGTGGCACCGAGTGCTGCCGCGACGCCGACGAGCACCCCTGCGCCGACCTGTCGCACCCCGCTCCGCAGCGAGAGCCCGACCAGCTGCATCGGTTGGGCGCCGAGCGCCGAGCGGATGCCGAACTCGTGCTCGCGCATCGCGACCACCTGCGAGACGACCCCATAGATCCCGATCGCCGCGAGCAACAAGGCGAGGGCGCCGAAGATTCCGAGTAATTGCATCGCGAAGCGCGGGGCGGCGATTGAGTTGGCGATGACGTCGTCGAGCGTACGGACCTCGGAGACGGGGAGACGCGGATCGGCCTGACGGATAAGGGCCCGCACCGGGGCGATGAGCGCCCTGGGATCGCCGTCGGTGCGCACGACGAGGTTCATCGTGCGCATCGTATTGCCGGGGGCGCGGGCGAACTGGGCGAGCGGCGCATAGAACTGCGCCTTCACCTCGCGCGTGAGGCCATTGTGCCGCACATCGTCCACGACGCCGACGATCGTGTAGGCGAGCGAGTCGGGACTTCCGCCGATGCGCACCCGCACCCCGAGCGCGGTACGCCCCGCCAGGTACAATTCGGTGAAGCGCTTGTTGACCACCATGGCCAGCGGCGCGTTCATGCCATCGCGCGCATCAAAGTATCGCCCTTCCGCCAGCCGCAATCCGAGCGTCTCGAAGTAGCCCGGTGTCACCACCTGCCAGTCGCCAGGCGTCCCGCGTCCCTGCGGCGGGGTGTAGCCCTCCACCCGCAGGCCCCAGTCGCCCATCTCCGCCGAGAGCGGGAGGAGGCGCACCGCCCCGACCGTGCGCACGTCCGGGAGGGTGGCCACGTTGCGTTGCAGCTCGTCCCAGAACGAGGCGACCTGCACCGGCTCGGTGTACCAGGTCGAGGGGGTGGAGAGCTGCAGCGCGAGCACTCCCTTCGATAAGAAGCCGGGGTCGATCGACAGCAGGTTGCGCACGCTGCGAACCATCAGTCCAGCACCAACGACCAGCAGTACTGCCAAGGCCACCTCGGCACTCACCAGCCCCTGGCGCCAGCGCAGCCGGCCGCCACCGACGGTCGCACCGCGCGACCCTTCCTTGAGCTCATCGGCTGGCGCCACGCGCGTCGCCTGCAACACCGGGAGGACACCGGTCAGGACTGCGGCGACGGTCGCCGCGAGCAGCGCGTAGAGAAAGAGCGACGGATCGATCGACAGGTCGGCGATGCGCGGGAGCGACGACGGCGCCGTGCGCTTGACGAGGACGATTCCTCCTCCGGCCACGAGTGCTCCCCCGGCGGCACCAAGCAGGGCGAGCAGCCCACTCTCAGCGAAGAGGAGACGCGTGAGGCGGGCGCTCCCCGAGCCTAACGCCACCCGGATCGCCAACTCGCGCCGACGGCGCTCACCGCGGACGAGAAGGAGTCCGGCGACGTTGGCGCAGGCGATCAACAGGACCAGCGCGGTGGCACCGAAGAGGACCGTGACCGCCGTGCTGACTCCTCCCGTCACCTGCTCCTGCACCGGGACAGCGAAGGCGTGGAAGTCGTTTTGATAGACGTTGTCGGCGACAAGCGCGGCGACCTTCTGCGTCAGCTGCGCGTTGGCGCCGGCGACCGTCGCGCCAGGGGCGAGCCGGGCGAGCGCGTAGAAGCCATGACTGCCCCCACCTCTCTGGAACTCCGGCCCGGGCACCGCCCCCTCGCTAGGCGCATCGGTCGCCAGCGGGAGGTAAATCCCCGTCGCCGAGCCGGAGGTGAAGTCGAGCGGAAGCTTGAAGCCGGCAGGAAGGATGCCGATCACCGGGATCGCCGTCCCATTGACCTGGATCGACCGCCCGACGAGCGCCGGGTCAGCACCATATCGACGTTGCCAGACGTCGTAGCCGAGGATGACCGCGGGCGGTCCGTTCAGATGATCCTCTTCGTCACTGAAGTTACGCCCGACGATCGGCGAGACGCCGAGCACCGGGAGCACCTGCCGGTCGATGTTCGCCGAGCGGACGCGCTCGGACTGGTCACCATCGGTGAGGTTGTCTGCACCGTCACTGTAGAGTCCGACGTTGGTGAAGGAGGGGATCTCGGCCTTCCAGGCCTCGTACTCGTCGTAGGAGAGCCATGTCTGGTCGAACCCCTTCCAAGCGCTCCAGAGCACGGCGATGCCGTCTGTCTCCTTGTAGGGGAGCGGCGTGAGGAGGACTCCCTTGACCACCGCGAAGAGCGTGGTGGTGGCGCCGATCCCGAAGGCGAGGGTGAGGACGACGAGGGCGGTGAAGGCCAGCTGACGGCGCAGGGCGCGCCAGGCAAGGCGCACGTCCCGGGCAGCGTCGACGAGGAAGGAAGTCATGTGAAGTTGGACTCCCGCGAAGTGGCGAGGGTTTGGGAATGGGACGAAATGGCGAGTCTCGCGCACGAGTGCC
>JBBQJU010000212.1:0-4717 GCA_038326215.1 Gemmatimonadales bacterium
AGTCATCGCACCAGCTGCCAACCGACGCGGCGGGGTCACAGCCGTAGCTGCACCCTTCGCGGGCATCGAGGGGAGGCAACAGGCCGGGCAGCGCCCGGACCGCCGTCGACTTGCCGGTGCCGCGGTCGCCAAAGACCATCACCCCGCCAAGGGTGGGGTCCACAGCGGTCAGCAGGAGTGCGAGTCGCATCTCCTCCTGGCCGACGATGGCACTAAACGGGTAAACAGTTCGCATTGTCAGGTCTGGTTGACACGCCCGAACATCACGCCCTCCCGACGGGGGCGCAAGTGCGGTTCAGGCGTGATGGTTGGCGATGCGCTCAGCGGCGCGGAGCCCGCCAAGCATGACGTCATTGACGGCGAGCCCGGCGCGCCAGGCGCCAGTAAAGGCCAGTCGGGGATGGGCTGCTTCCAGGGCGTCCGCCGGCGCGAGCCGAGCCGCGTGACCACGCGTTGCAATCGGGAGACTTGCCTGCCACCGGCGGACCTCAGAGAAGGCGGGCTCTCCCTCAACCCCGAGCAAGGCACGCAGTTCGTCGCGCACCATCGCCACGACGGCGGCGTCCGCCATGCCCGCGACCTCGGGGTGCCGCATGCCGCCGGCAAAGGCCGTGAGCAGGACGTGCCCTGGTGGCACGCGCTCCGGGAAGAGCGTGGACGGGAACAGCGTACCGAGAATCCGGCGTCCCTCGCACGACGGGGCCAGCAGCCCGAAGCCGTCCAACGGATGCGCCACCTGTTCGCGTCGATAGCCGAGCGACACGGTGGCGAGCGATGAATGCGGGATACTCGCGACGCGTGTCATCGCCTCGCCACCCGGGATGTCGACCGCGAGCGAGGCAAAGGCCGTGGCGGGACACGCGAAGATCACCCCGCCGACGACGACCGATTCGCCGTCGGCGGTGCTGAGCGCAAAACCGGCTTCGTGGGAGGTCACGCGTTGCACCGGGCACTCGAGCTGCAGCTGCGCGCCCAGCAGGGCGGCGAGGCGCGCGGTCACTTCACCGAGGCCGTGCTGGCACGACCAGAGGCCGCCGCCAAGCACCTCACCACGGCGTCGTGCCTGACTCCGTGAGCGCACGGCCCCCTTGAGAATCGACCCACCCGTCTGTTCGTACTCGACCAGTTTCGGAAAGGCGTAGCGCACCAGCACCTGCGTCGGGTCGGCCCCACTGGTGCCAGCCACGAGGGGATCGAAGAGCCGGCTGGCCACTTCATCACCGAAGCGACGACGGGCGAAGGCATCGACCGTTTCCTCGGGGTCACCGCCGCCCTTGGCGACGAAGGGTTCCTTCAGCAGGCGAAGTCGGCCCGCCATCGAGAGAATCGGGGTCGCCACCAGCTCGCCCGGCGTGAGCGGCACCACCGCAGGAACACCCTCATGCACGACGTACCGGCGCTTGACCGCGCCACCGGGCCGCACCACCCGCGCTGTGAGCCCCGCGCGATCGAGCAGTGCGCGAACCTGCGGATCGGGCTCCATCACCGTGTTGGGTCCGGCCTCGGCGAGCCAGCCATCCCGCTGCACGGTCTCGATAGCGCCACCGACGCGCGCTGAGGCCTCGAACAGCAGCGGCTCGAGACCCAGTTCCTGCAGACGACGCGCGGCCACCAGCCCGGCGGCCCCCGCGCCGATCACGGCAACGCGCGGCACCGTCAACGACCCCGCAGGGCCGCACGCGCCGTGGTCAGGACGTGGTCGAGCTCGGCCTCGCCATGGGCGGCCGAGGAGAAGGACGCTTCGAAAGCCGACGGCGGCAGGTAGACCCCACCGTCGAGCATGCCGTGGAAGAAGCGATTGTACGCGGCCCGATCCGTGGCCTTGGCGTCGTCATAATTCGTGACCGGGCGATCGGTGAAGAACGCGGTGAACATCGTGCCAACCCGCTGCACGGTCAGCGGGATGCCCGCCTCGCCCGCGAGCATCGCGAGGCCGTCGCAGACGGCGGACGCAAATCGCTCGGCGCGCTGCCACGTGTCACCGCGCGCGAGGATCTCGAGCGTCGCCAGCCCGGCGGCCATCGCGAGGGGATTGCCCGAGAGCGTGCCCGCCTGGTAAACGTCACCCAGCGGCGCGATGCGTTGCATCAGCTCGCGCCGACCGCCGTAGGCCGCCGCCGGCAACCCGCCGCCGACCACTTTGCCGAGGCAGGTGAGATCGGGGGTGATGCCATAGAGGGCCTGCGCCCCACCCGGGTGGACGCGCCAGCCGGTCATCACTTCGTCGAATACCAGCAATGCGCCGTAGCGATCGGCGATACGTCGCAGCCCCTCGAGGAAACCGGGTGCCGGGGGAACGAGGCCCATGTTGCCGGCGACCGCCTCGACCAGGATGGCGGCGATCTCCTCTCCCCGCGCAGCGAAGACCGCCTCCACGGCGTCGAGGTCGTTGTATCGCACCACCAGCGTGTCCGCCGTGGTTGCCGGCGTCACGCCGGCGGAATCGGGAAGCCCGAGCGTCGCGACCCCACTGCCCGCCGAGGCGAGCAGCGGGTCGGCGTGCCCATGGTAACAGCCGTCGAACTTCACCAGCGCCGATCGACCAGTGGCCGCCCGCGCCAAGCGCACCACACTCATCCCTGCTTCCGTTCCGGAGGAGACGAAGCGCAGCATCTCGATCGAGGGGTACGCGGCGGTCACCTGCTCCGCGAGACGCGTCTCGCGTTCGGTCGGCGCGCCGAAGGTGCTCCCCTCGGCCGCTGCCTGCGCGATGGCGGCCACGACTTCCGGATGCGCGTGACCGAGGATGAGCGGCCCCCAGGAACAGATCAGATCGACCAGGCGATTGCCATCGACATCCACGAGCCACGCGCCTTCGCCCCGCGCGATGAATCGCGGTGTGCCTCCGACGGAGCGGAAGGCCCGCACTGGCGAATTGACGCCGCCGGGGAAGAATCGCGTAGCCTCGGCGAAGGCGCGCTCGGAGCCGGTGGTGGGACTGATGATGGCGGTCACGTCGCGTCCTCCGCCAGCCAGCGCGCCGCATCGAGGGCGTGGTACGTGATGATGGCATCGGCTCCCGCGCGCCGCATCCCGAGCAACGTCTCGAGCACCACGCGCCGCTCGTCGATCCAGCCACGCTCCGCCGCCGCCTTCACCATCGCATACTCCCCGCTCACGTTGTAGCAGACCAACGGCAGGTCGCTGCGATCGCGCACCTCCCGGACAATGTCGAGATAGGCCAGCGCCGGCTTCACCATCAGCATGTCAGCCCCCTCGGCGATGTCGAGGTCGGCCTCGCGGCCGGCCTCGCGACGGTTGGCTGGATCCATCTGATATTCGCGGCGATCACCGAAGGACGGCGTGCTCCCTGCTGCCTCGCGGAACGGCCCGTAATAGCCCGACGCATACTTCACGGCGTAGCTCAGGATGGCGCGATCATGGAAGCCTGCCGCATCGAGCGCCTCGCGCATCGCCGCGACCATTCCGTCCATCATCCCGCTTGGCGCCACGACATCGGCCCCGGCGCGCGCATGCGTGACCGCCACCTGTCCGAGAATCGTGAGGGTGGCATCGTTGTCCACGCGGCCATCGGCGGTGAGGATGCCGCAGTGCCCGTGATCGGTGTATTCGCAGCAGCAGACATCGGTCATCACCAGCAACTCGGGGTGCGCGGCCTTCAATCGCCGGACGGCCTGGGCCACGATGCCGTCGTCCGAAAAGTTCTCCAGGCCGACAGGGTCCTTGGTCGCCGGAATACCGAAGAGGATGACGGCATGGACCCCCGCGGCACGCAAGGCGGCCACTTCAGCATCGAGTACATGGTCCACCGAGCACTGATGGACGCCGGGCATGGAGCCGACGGGGTGGTGCACATCACGGCCATGCGTGACGAAGAGGGGAGCAATGAAATGGGCGGGCGCCAGCGTCGTTTCGCGCACCATGGCACGGAGGACGCTCGAGCGACGCAACCGACGAGGACGATAGGGAAGGTCCACGACGCAACCTGTGAGGGTGAGGGGTGGCCGGTGGGACGGCATGGGGTCTCGTGCCAGCGAAGATAGTGCCGACGGGCCGGGTCAGGGACGGGTCACGAGGGCGGCGCCCCATTCCGCAGGATCGAGGAGGGCGAAGGTCGCCCCGTCCGCCACCTGATCCACTCGCACGACATAGCGGCTCGCCAGCGAGCGATCGGGGATGCGCAGCACCGCGATCTCCCCGGCGTTCGCGGTGCCGAGCAGGAGGAGGTGGGTCCCGCTGGCGTCGCTGGTCATCGCCTCGTCGAGGCCGCTACCCGGCACCACACCGGACACCGGTCCGCCGCTGATCGTGAGCACGATCGCCCCGGAGGCCACCGCGCCCGGCGTGAACAGCTGGACCGCCAGTTCACCCGGCGTGGGCGGAACGACCTCGGTGCCGCCACAACCCGCCACCAGAAACAGGATCAGGAGGGGACGGCGCATCAGTGGCCCCCCGCGCCGATCAGGCGACGGAGTGCCGTCGGCAGCGGCCGACCGGTGCGTCGAAGCCATGCGAGCAGATCACCGACATCGTAGCCCCCATTCCGATTGCCCACCGCATCGAGATAGCTGCGCTGGTCGGCCGCGAGTGCCGGACCGCCGAGGATCGCCGCGACGGCCGCCGTGGCGTCCACCGCGACCAACTGGACAAACTCAGCAGTCAGATCGTAGGGACGCTGCAGGGTGAGGTCCAGCGTCGGCGCGAGCGTGATACTGTCGCCGCGCCATCCGAGGAATTCGACCCCCGGTGCCGGCAC
>JBBQJU010000213.1:0-4714 GCA_038326215.1 Gemmatimonadales bacterium
TGACTGCCGCCGTCGCCACGCCGAGGGCGAGGTGCCGGCCACGGTGGCGCGCGCGGTTCCGGTGGTCGACCTCCCGCTCGGCGCCACTGAGGATCGCATTGTGGGTGCGCTCGATCTGGAGCGCGCGTTGACCCGGGGCGAGAAGGTCTTCGAGCCCGGGCTGCTCGCTCGCGCGCATCGTGGCTACCTCTATATCGACGAAGTGAACTTGCTTGAGGACCACCTTGTCGACTTGCTGCTGGACGTGGCCGCGAGCGGGGAGAACGTGGTCGAGCGCGAGGGGCTCTCCCTGCGTCACCCCGCGCGATTTGTGCTCGTGGGCAGCGGCAACCCGGAAGAGGGCGATCTCCGCCCGCAGCTGCTCGACCGCTTCGGCCTGGCGGTCCAAGTCAGCACCCCATCCGACATCGGTCAGCGGCTCGAGATCGTGCGGCGTCGCGATCGCTTCGATCGCGATCCCGAGGGCTTCGCGTCCGAGTGGGTCGCGGCCGACGCGGCGCTCGGCCAGCAGATCCGCGAAGCAATCGCACGGCTTCCGCTGGTGGAGTTGCCGCGCCCGCTGCTTGAGCGCGCCAGTGCGCTCTGCGTGCGCCTCGGCACCGACGGCCTGCGCGGGGAGTTGACGCTCTTCCGCGTCATGCGCGCGCTCGCGGCGTTCGAGGGAATCGCCGAACCCGATGACGCGCTGTTGGGGCGCACCGCCGCGATGGCGCTGCGGCATCGGCTCCGGCGCGATCCGCTCGATGAGGCCACCGCCGAGTCGCGGGTCCGCCGCGCGCTGGAGGAGCTGCCCGCCTCCGCCCCCGTCGCGTGACCGAACCGACTGCGCTCGCGCTGTCGCTGCTGGCCGTCGACCCTGTCGGGCTCGGCGGCATCGTGTTGCAGGGAGGCGCGGGCGGCTGGAGCGGTGCATGGGTGGCGGCGTTCACGGCGCGGATGCCCGAGCCGCATCGGGTCCGACGTGTCCCGGCGGGCATTGCCGAGGAGCGTCTCACCGGCGGACTCGATCTCGCCGGGACGCTGCTGATCGGTCGGCCGGTGATGGAAAACGGACTCTGTGCGCTGGCCGATGGAGCCGGACTGGTCGTGCCGATGGCGGAACGACTCGCGGCTGGTGCGGCCGCGGTGCTGGCGCAGGTGATGGACGAGCGCTTCGTCCGCGTGGAACGCGATGGATTGAGCGCGGTGGTGCCGGCGTCGATCGCGCTGCTCCTGCTCGACGAATCCGAGCCTGACGAACCCGAGGTTGCGGTCGCTCTGCGTGAGCGCGTCGCTTTTCGGTGCGCGCTCCCCCATGGACCACCAGACGAGGTCGCCGAGCTGTCAGCGATCGTGGCCGCGCGCGTGCTGCTGGCTGACGTGGTCGCCGACGCGGATGTGTCTGCCCAGCTCGTGGCGGTGGCGCACGCGTTCGGTGTCGAATCGGCGCGCGCACCATTGTTCGCGATGCGTGCGGCGCGGGCACACGCCGCGCTCGCCGGACGCCGGACCGTCGATCCCGAAGACATCACGGCCGCCGCTGCGCTGGTGCTGGCGCCACGCGCGACGCGACTCCCGCCGATGGACGCCCCCGAGGATGCACCGCCTCCGCCGCCGCCCCCGCCTGAGCAGCAGGACGCGCCACCCGACCCGGCGCCCCAGCGCGACGAGGACGTGCGCGCGCTGGAGGAGCGAATTCTCGAGGCGACGACCGCGGCGATTCCCCATGATCTGCTGGCGCGGCTTGCCGCAGCGGGATCAGCAAAAGATCGCGCCGGGCGAGCGGGCGGGGATGCGGTGGAGGGGACGCGTGGGCGGCGTCGTGGCAGCCGTCCCGGCAAGCCGGCGGCGGGGAAGCGCCTCGACATTCTGGCCACCGTGCGCGCGGCGGTGCCGTGGCAACGCCTGCGCGGGATGGCCCTGGGTGCGGGCCGGTTGGCGGTACGCCCCGATGACTTTCGGGTGCAGCGTCGGTTCCGGCCCGCCGGCACGACGACGATCGTCCTGGTCGATGCATCAGGCTCGACCGCCTTGCACCGCCTGCAGGAGGCGAAGGGTGCCGTCGGGTTGCTGCTCGCCGAGAGTTATGTGCGTCGCGACGAAGTCGCGTTGGTGACCTTCCGCGGCACGGTCGCCGAGATTGTGCTGCCGCCGACGCGCGCCCTCGCGCGTGCGCGGCGCGCCCTCGCCGGATTGCCGGGTGGCGGGGGTACGCCCATCGCCGCTGCGCTCGACGTGGCGATGGTGCTGGCGCAGCGGGTGCGCCGCGGTGGCGGTCGTCCCGGCGTCGTGGTGCTCAGCGACGGCAAGGCCAACGTGACGCGCGCCGGGGTTGGCGGACGCCCGGTCGCGCATGCCGAAGCGCTGGAGTCGTCGCGGCGTCTCGCGCGCGACGGCGTCCCCGTGGTGTGGCTCGATGTCGGCCAACGGCCGGCGCGCGAGGCGCAGGAGATCGCGGCCGCCCTCGACGCTGTCTACCTCCCGCTCCCCGTCGCCGATGCCCAGCGTATCGCCGAGGCTGCGCGCGTTGTCACCGGACCGGGGCCGCGTCGTGTCGCCTGAGACCCTCAACGGTGACGGAGTGGCGCTCCCGCTCGATCGGCTGCCGTCCGCAGCGCGCGAGCCGCGGGTCACGATTCCCGCCGCCATCGCCACCGTGGTCCTCTTCTGGTGGCTGGCCACCGGGGTGATCGTGGCGGTGGAACGCAACGATACCACGCGGTTGATCGGCGTGATCGTGGCGAGCTGGTGCGCCGTCCTCGCCGGCGTGATCGCCGGGCGCGTGCGTCACGATGTCTCGCCGCGCGGCGCCCTCGCCGGCTTTGCCGCCGGAGCGCTCTTCTGGCTCTGGCTCTCCGCGCTCTTCTACGCTGGCGCGGTGGTCGGGCCCTCGGTGGCCGTGCCGCCCGAGCTCGGCATGGCCCCGAGTTGGCCGCTCGCCTTCCGCGCCATCGCCGCCACGGGGTTCAACGATCTGCTCGCGCTGGCCGTGATCGGTGGTCTCTACCTCCTGCCCGGTCGCAATGGCATGGCCTGGCAGACCGTCGGCCTTTTCTGGGCGGTCCAGGGGCTGGCCAAGCTGAATGTCTTTGTCGGCGTGGTGAATGCCGGGGTGCGCTTCCTGCCACCACGACTGGCCTTCCTCACCGCGTTCTTCGGTCCGCCGCACCTCACGCTGCTGTTGCCACTCTCCGTGCTGGCCGCGAGTGCGATTGGCATCGTGTGGGTGCGCCGGGCCCGCCGGAGTTCGCGCTCCTATGATCGCTGTCGCTGGGCGTTGCTGTCGGTGCTCGCCCTGCTCGCCGCCTTCGAGTTTGCCGTGCTGGCGCTGCCCACCGAGCTGCCGCTCTGGGACGCATTCCTCCGGGCACGGGGCGGATGACCGCGCCGCGCGCCGAGCGTGACGAGGTGGCCAGGATCGGCTGGATCTGCACGGCGGTCCACGCCTTTCTCACGCTCGTCAGCATCGGTGCCTTTACCGTGATGATCGGCCGGCCGATGCCGGCCGACGCCGATCCCGCCTGGTGGCGCGCCTCGTATGCCTTCGGGATGAAGTACATGGGGGCCCTCGTCCTGCTGCTGGGTTTTCTCGGGGCATGGTGCGCGCTCTGGGCAGCAACTTCCCGGCGGCGTGCCACGCGGGCCATGTTGTCGATCGTCGCCTTGACCCTGACGATCGAGTTGATCGGCGCAGCCACCGGCTTCCCCTTCGGCAAGCACAGCTACGGCGCCGATCTGGGCTACCGCGTACTGGGGTTGGTACCGTTCACGATTCCGCTCTCGTGGTTTCTGATGCTGTTCGCCACCACCGGGATCAGCGTGCGTGCCGGCTTCGGCCCGCGCGGCACCGCGGCGCTCGCGACGATCGGCTTGTTGGCGTATGACGTGCTGATGGAGCCGGCGATGAGTGCGGCCTATCCCTTCTGGCTCTGGCGCGATACGGGGATCTGGCACGGCATGCCGCTCGCCAACTGGCTGGCCTGGGCGACGATCGGGCCAATCATCGGCTGGATGCTCCACACCTTCGCGGGCGAGGGACTGCAACGCATTGCGACCACGCGGCAACCCGACGTGCTCTATCTGGTGAATGGCCTGCTGCCGCTGGCGCTCGCCGTCCGCTACGAGCTGTATGGCGCAGCCCTGGTTGGTGGCCTCACGATGGCGGTGTTCTGGATTCTGCCCACCGGATTGTCGCAGCTGCGTGGCGAAGCGCGTCGCACGGCGCCCACGAGCTGAGCTGCCCATGGCCTCCCTTCCTGCATCAGGTGTCTGGCGCCGCCGACTGATTGCGCTGATCTCCTCGCCGCGCTGGCAGGCATGGGCGAGCGCCTTCCCGCTGACACGGCCATTCGCACGGCGCGCGGCGCGCCAGGCGTTCGATCTGTGTGCCGGCTTCGTCTATACGCAGGTGCTGCTCGCGGTCACTCGACTGCGCGTCCTCGAGCAATTGGTCGACGCGCCGCAGACCGTGGAGGAACTGGCCACGACCTCGGGACTCCCGCTCGACTCGATGCAGCGCCTCCTCTCGGCGGCTGGCGCGCTCAAGCTCACGACGCGGCGCCGGGACGGACGGCACGACCTCGGCGCACTCGGCATGGCGCTTGTGGGGCGCAACGATTTTCGTGCGCTCTTCGAACACAATGTCCTGCTCTACCATGACCTCGCCGATCCCGTGGCGCTGCTGCGGCGCGGGCGGCATGACGAGACCGCCCTCGCGCGCTTCTGGCCGTACGCG
>JBBQJU010000214.1:0-4699 GCA_038326215.1 Gemmatimonadales bacterium
TAGGTGAAACCGATCGCCAGCGAGCCGAGCGCTGCAAGCACGAGGTCCGACGGCTGCATCGCCCCCGCAGCGATGAACAGGACCAGCGCCCCCACCATGAGTGCTATCGTCAACGTCCTGCGCGGTCGCGGCGGCGGCACGTCGTTCGGCACCAGCCGGTTCACCAGTTGCTTGAGCGGCCCCTCGATCTTCGTGGAGGGGGTGAAGCCCTTCGCCTGATAGCGCTTCTTGATGAGATTCGTGTCCGTCTTCGTCTGGCCGGCGTTGAACAAGGCGTCGATCAGCGCGCGCTCGTAGTCGCCCAGTACGTCGCGCGCGACCAGCAACTCCATGTACAACACGTGCTGCTTGAACATCAGCACCTGTTTCGTCTCCACCCGGCTCTTGAGCTTTCCTTCGCTCTCGAGCCGCGCGAGCACGGCGGTCACTTCGGCGGTTCCCGTCTCCTCGTCCCACGCCGCCCCGATGACCTCGGCGCGATGCGCGAGCACCCGCGCCTGCAGCCAGTCCCCCGTCACCACGTCGACCGGCATCGGCGCGGCGAAGCGGCCTAACGACAGTTCGCGACTTGCGAAACGTGCGCCGAGGAGGAGGACCCCGATGCCAACTGCCACGAGCAGGGCGAGGCGTTCGCCGATTCCGGCCCCGAACATCACGTCTCCCGGACGTCCCGCGCCACGATAGCTCAGCGCAATGTCGACGACGAAACCATAGCCGGGGTCGAGCCGCTCGGGGCCGAAACTCCCCGTGAAGCCGGCGGGAGCGCCCCAGACGGGGTCGAGCGTCAGGTTGAGGGTGAATGCGTCGATCGGGCCTTCGCGATCGCTGAAGGCGAAGTCGTGATTGAGGCGATATGAGTCGCCCTCGGGGACCAGGATATTGCCGTAGCTGTATTCCAGGCGATACACGCGCTGGGCATTCACGAACGGGGGATCGCTCTCCAACCGGCTCCGCCAGCGCACGGTATTCGAGCCCTTGAGGTCGAAGCCGTCGACCCGATCGAGATCGCCGCCCACCATCGTGACGTCCGCCCCGCTCGCGCTATCGACCCGCACCAAACGCTCCACGTCGAAATGCTGCTGCAACGCGACCGAGAAGCGTCGCTCCCCGCCGTTCCAGTCGCCGTCGAAGACCATGACCTGCGTCTCCTTCACGTGCAGTTGGCCGTCCTGGTCGAGATGCGCCTTGACGGCGATTGACGGCCAGCGGAGCGTCTTCTCTTGTGCACCGAGCGTCGTGCCGCGCGCGACGAGGGTGAGGAGCAGGGAGAGGGGAACGAGGGCGGAGACGAGGCGAGAACGAGCCATGAGCGCCTGGAGGGGGGCCGTGGAGTGACGGAGTGCACCGGGGGGACCGTGACGAACCGGTGGCGCGCAATCATACTCCCTCCAGCCGATCGCCGTTACTCCTCCGCCGACGTCGCGCCCACTCTCCTCACGCCCGCCATGACTTCACGTCGCACCTTCGTCCGCACCATGGGGGCCTCGCTGGCCGCCGCCTCGACCGCCGCCAGTGCCCTCGCCGCCGAAGCGGCTGACGCACAGCCGCGCGGTTCGGAGCGCCTGCTGGTCAACAATCCACTGCAGCCGACTCCGGCCCCGATCGGGGTCGACCGGCTGCCGCTCGCTTGGTACCAGGCGCAATCCCGGCGGCTGCGAGCACAGGCCAGGGCCCGCGGCGTGGACGCGATCCTGCTCCAGAGCGACGTGAACCTCGTCTATTTCACGGGCTGCTTTCGCAGCAGCGGCGAGCGCACGACGTGGGCGCTGATGCCGGTCGACGAACCGGACACGGTGTACTGGTTCTCCCCGGCGATCGACCGCGACCTGATCACCTCGTGGTGGTGCACCGAGAACGACTACTATTTCTGCTACCCGCACGCAGCTGGTGGATTCCCCAACCGCGGAGAGCTGGCGCGCGGGAATCGGGTCGACCTGTGGGAGTGGGTGCTCGGCAAGCTGGCGGCGCGAGGACTCGGCGAGAAGACGATCGGGCTCGATCACGAGTTGACGCCGTCGGCCATGCGTACCGTGAGCCGAGTCGTCCCGAAGGCGACCATTACCGACATCGGCGACCTGTGCCTCGCGATGCAGGTGATCAAGACGCCCGAGGAGATCGCCCTGACTCAGCGCGCCTACCGCTACTTCGACACGGTACACGCCTTCGCGCGCGACTACATCCTCGAGCATGGGACCGCGACGACCGACTACCAGATCGGACAGGCGCTGTCGTCCTTTGGCATCAACCTGATGATGCGCGACGTGCGACGCGACGGAAAACCGCACAGCGCCGTCGGCATGGACGTCACCGGCAACTACGTGCGCACCGGAGTGGCCACCGCCTATCCGCATCCAAACCAGTTCTTTCACGCCCCCGTGCGTCGCGGGCAGCCGCTCTACGTCAATTGCGACATCCTGCTCGGCGGATACGGCGGCGAAGGGTATCGCAACTACATCCTGCTCCCATCCACCCAGCAACACGACCGCATGTGGCAGGTCGTCGCCGACACGGTGCAGATGATCGTCGAGGAGACGAAGCCCGGCGCCGTCTGCTCGGAGATCGCGTACACGGTGCACGCCTACCAGATCAAGCAGGGGATGCAGGAGTTCATCTACCATCGTCCGGGCCATGGACAGGGACAGAACTTCGTCGGGCATCAGTCCCCGTTCCTGGCGCTGGGCGACGACACGGTGGTCGAGGCCGGGATGACGTTCTCGGTCGAGCCGGGGCTGTACGACTCCCGCACCGGGATCGGGATCAACCCGAGCGACCGACTGATCGTGCTCCCCGACCGTTCCGTCCTGATGAGCCGCATCCCATTCTCCAGGGAGTGGAGCTACTTGAAGGTCTAGAGCGGTAGCGGACTGCCCATTCGCCTCTCGGAAAAGCCCCCCACCGAAAACGTTTGCATTCAGGGGAGAGCGGGGATAGCCGCGGCGCAGACTGCCCGGTAGAATCGAGCGAGATTTGCAGCGCGCAAACGTTTTCATCACCTTTACGGACATTCTGATGAAGCGCGCTACTCCCTCTGTCCCGGCTGCAAGCCCCTCATGACGTTTCCGCGCGCCGCTGGCATTCTGCTGCACCCTACGTCCCTCCCTGGTCCCAACGGGATCGGCGACCTTGGCCCCCAGGCGCATCGCTTCCTCGATTTTCTCGCCGAGACCGGGATGAAGATCTGGCAGGTCCTCCCGCTCGGCCCAACCGGATATGGGGATTCGCCCTATCAGTGCTTCTCGGCCTTCGCCGGCAACCCGCTGCTCATCTACGTGCCTGGCGGAGAGGGCAAATTTCCGCTGCATACCGTCGCGTTCGAGCGCGTGATTCCGCATCGTCAGGCCCTGCTGCGAGACACGCTCGACCGTTTCACTCCCGATGCCGCGTATCACGCCTTCGTCCTGCGAGAGCACGACTGGCTGGAGGACTACGCGCTCTTCAAGGCGCTCAAGGAGGAGCATGGTGGGGTGTCGTGGACCGACTGGGAGGCCGGCGCTGCGCAGCGTGAACCCAAGGCGCTCGCCATCTGGCGGGACAAGTTGTCGGACTCGATCGAGCGCATCCGGCGTGAGCAGTACTTCTTCTTCACGCAGCTCGAGGCGCTGAAGGCCGCGGCCGCGGAGCGCGGCATCCAGTTGATGGGAGACCTCCCCATCTACGTCGCGCATGACTCGGCCGACGTCTGGGCGAACCGCTCGCTCTTCCAGCTCAATAGCGACGGCAGCCTTATCGTGCAGGCCGGCGTCCCGCCCGACTATTTCAGCGCGACCGGGCAGCTGTGGGGGAACCCGATCTACGACTGGGAGGCGCTGGCCAAGGAGGGGTACGCGTGGTGGATCCGCCGCATGCGCGCAGCGTTCCGCATGTACGACCTGGTGCGCATCGATCACTTCCGCGGCTTCGAGGCCTACTGGGAGGTGCCGGGTGATGCGCAGACCGCCGAAAATGGGCGGTGGACTCCGGGGCCTGGGGCGGCACTCTTCGAGGCGATCATAGAAGCGCTGGGACCGCTCCCGATCGTGGCGGAGAACCTCGGGATGATCACGCCGGCGGTCGAGGCGTTGCGCGAACAGTTCGGCTTTCCCGGCATGAGCATCCTGCAGTTCGCCTTTGGCGGCGACGGACAGGCAACGGAGTTCAAGCCGCACAACTTTCCGCGCGAGCGGGTGGTCTACACGGGGACGCACGACAACGACACGACCATGGGGTGGTGGACGTCGACCGGCGAGGGGGACTCGACGCGCGACCCCGGTGAGGTGGCGCGGGAGAAGGCCTACGCCCGGCGCTATTTGGGGACGGACGACCCCGAGATGAACTGGGTCCTGATCCGGACCGCCCTGGCGTCGGTGGCGAACACGGTGCTGGTGCCGATGCAGGACGTGCTGGGGCTGGGGAGGGAGGCGCGCATGAACCTTCCCGGCCGTAAGTCAGGCAACTGGGGCTTCCGCTTCACCTGGGAGCAGGTCACGCCCGAGATCACCAGCCGACTCCGCGCGCTGGTCGACCTGTACGATCGTTAGGCCGAGGGGACATGACCGACTCGCGCACGAAGTTCTCGACGATCTGGAACATGAGCTTCGGCTTCCTGGGGATCCAGTTCGGCTGGGCCCTCCAGATGGCCAACATGAGTGCGATCTACGAGTACCTCGGGGCGAGCGCGGACCAGATCCCGATGTTGTGGCTGGCGGCTCCGTTGACGGGG
>JBBQJU010000215.1:0-4655 GCA_038326215.1 Gemmatimonadales bacterium
GGTGGCACGTCGGCGATAGCCAATCATCACGCCGACCTCAAGCCCGTCCCGACCAGGGATCGTGAGGTTTCGCCAGCGTCCTTCGGCGGCGACGCGGGCGACCCCGATGTTGAGCAGGGTGAGCCGGGCGCCGATGGAGCCGGAGGTCCAGATCCGCTTCTGCTCGGCGAGGCCGAGGCCCACCGCCGCGCCGAGAAAGATCGACGGCAGTGATCGGGACGCCGCGAAAATCGTGACGTCCGCCCCGACACCGAGGAGGTCGCCCGATCCTGGGCGGGCCCCCGGGAGCACCTGTGCAGAAATGTCCAGCCCAAGGGGGCCAATCAGGTCACGCTGCAGGGTGAGCCGCCAGCTCGCCTCGTCGGGGGTGCCGGCCAGCATCCGTCCGGCGGTGAGGAAGACACCGTCCTGGGCGGCGAGCGGCGCGACCGCCAACGCGAGGGCGGCGAACACGCTCCGGATCACGACGCCTCCGGCTGGTCGGCGGTGCCGAGAATCGCATCGACCTCAGATTCGAGCGGGACGCCCTCCGGGGTGACCGCGAGGGCCTCCTGGAGGACCGGAGAGCCACGCAACAACCGGATCCAGAGCCAGAGCCCGAACGCAGCGGCCGTGAGGCCCGCGAGGGTCACCAGCGCCATGGCGACGGTGGGAGAAACGGCGGGGGCGACCATCGCCGCGATGGTCGCCCCAAGAAAGGCGGCAAGCGTGAGCACCAGCGGCGTCAGCAGCCAGCCCGCCAAGCGGACCACCACGCGGACGACGCGGCGCATCATGCCGGACCCGTCAGCGCTTCGACGCGCCGAGGCTGCTGATCCAGGTGGCGAGCGTCAGGGCGGGCAGGACCGCAATGGCGAAGGTGGGGACGTTGAACGAGGCGCCCGGGAAGTGAAGCGCCGCCGCAGCCGCACCACACACCGCGGTCAACACGGCCACCAAGCCGATGGCGCCGCCGATGGAGGATGCGCCGTTTTTGTTGGCCTGATTCGCAAGGATCCACGCACCCATCCAGGAGATGTAGCAGCCGACCATCCACCAGGTCGGGTGGTACCACCAATTCGAGCCGCCCCCGATCTCGTGCCAGCGGTTGGTGTAGGTCCCGAGCGGCTGGAGCACGGCGACGTCGATGACGAGGAACGCCAGCGCAGCCCCGAGCCCAATGCCGGCGGCGCCAGCGATTCCCTCGATCGTGCGAGGACGCGTGCGCGTGGCCGGGTAGATCATGGTGACGACGGTACCGATCGCAACCACCACACCCGTCAAGGCATGATCGGCCGTGCCGGTCAGCGCCCTGTTGATCATCGAGACGGCGAAGACGCAGACCGACTGCACCACGCCGAGCACGAGGGAGGCGCGGACGATGTTCGACACATCGGTGGAGTCGCTGCTGTGGTCGAGCGAAACGGCGGTGGCCATCAGTCAATCTCCGGGAGGGTGTCCAGACCGCGTCGAAAATAGCGGCGCGGGCAGTCCCGAGCCAAGGGGGACGGTCTCAGGTCGCCCACGCGAGGAGGACGGCGACGTCAGTCAGCGCCCAGGCCGCAAGGGCGTGATACATGCCGCGTTGGTGCTCACTCGAGCTCCACCCACGCCCCCTGAGATACCATGGACCGAGGACGATGATCCACGCCGTCCCCGCGAGCGCCAGGAGCCCCCAGCGGAGCCAGGCCTCGCGACCTCCCCATCCGGAGGCCCAGGCTGCTCCAGCAAGCATTCCGAAGGTGATCCCTACCCCGAGCACGGCCACCACGAGAGAGCGTCCCACGCCCAGCCGCAGCGCGAGGGTCCGATCCCCGCGTTCGCGGTCCACATCCATCTGATAGAGCTGGGTCAGTGGGTAGAAGGCGGCGAAGAGGGCCCCGAAGGCAACGAAAATGATCGAGGCTACGGGCGTGAGCGATCGCCCCGACAACGCCCAGCCGGCGTAGGGGGAGATGGTGCCGAAGCCGACGAGGTTGATGACCCAGTCCACGCCACCCACCGCCTTGAGGCGGATCGGCGGTACCGAGTAGAGCACGGACATGATGAGACAGGCGAGGTAGGCCCAACGGAAGCCCGCCGGGGCATCCCAGGTGGCCAGCGCACCGGCGACCATCAGCGCCATCGCCACGACGCCAAGGCCGGCGGGCACGGGTGGCGGCTGCCGGAGGTACGCGACGTCATCGTCATCGCGATCGAAGGCAGAATTGAGTGCGAGGGTGCCGCCGTTCAGGGCGACGACCCACGCGAGCCAGCCCACCGCGGCCTGGCGATCAGGGGCCGCGCCGCCGGTGGCGAGAAACCAGCCGAGCGCGGTGTGGGCCGCCATGATCGGCCATTCGGCGGGACGTAGATGCAGCACGTAGGGCAGCAGCGGCCCAAGCACCCGACCGGCGGCACGGCGGGCGGGCGTCGCGGTCAGCGACGCCTCGGCCGCCGTCACGCGCGGTGCGGCGGCATTCACGCGAGGAGGCCCAGCGCGTCGGCAGCCACGAGGATGCCATGGAGCGTGAGGTCGGGTTCGACCCGGCCGATCGAGGTGGTGAGCGGCGCCACCAGAGGCGCCAGTCCGCCGGTCGCGATCACCTGCGGCGTTGCCGGCGACGGCCACTCCGCGCGAATCCGACGGATCATGCCGTCGACCGCATCGGCGGTGCCGAAGAGCACGCCACCACGAATGTGTTCGTCCGTGCGTCGACCGATCGCGCGCGTTGGCGGCACGAGTTCCGTGGCGGTCAGCTTGGCCGCCTTCCGCACCAACTGCTCGGCGGAGGTCCGCAGCCCAGGCATGATCGACCCGCCGATGAAACGGCGATCCGCCGTGACGCAGTCGAAGGTGGTCGCAGTACCGAAATCGACCACGATGCTGTCGCCGGGGTGACGGTCGAGCGCGGCAAGCACATTGGCAATCCGATCCGGTCCGACGGCGAGCGGCTCGTCGACGTCGAGGATGAGGGGCAGATTGGCCCGCGCCTCGACCAACCCGATGCGGGGGGTATACGTGGCCGCGATCGCTGTGACGAGTGGCGAAGTGACGGCCGGAGCCACCGACGCGAGGCAAGCCGCGGTGACATCGCCGGGGCCGTGCCCGGTGCGCCGGAGGCAGGCATCGAGCGCCATCGCCCATTCGTCGGGTGTCCGGTCGGCGACCGTGGTCAGCCGCCACTGGCCGAGCAACGCCCGACCGCCAAAGAGGCCAACGGTGACTTCCGTGTTGCCGATATCGAGAGCGAGCAGCATGGGCGAAATCTCGCGTCAGGCGGGGTCGAGGACCAGTCCGGCGAGGACGGGGCGAGCATGCCCCCCAGGATCGCGGACCAGGAGGGCACCATCGGGGGCAATGCCGATCACCACGCCGCTGACTGGCGCCCGAACCCGGCGACCGGTCAGGGCGTCGCGCCGGAGAAACGAGGCCAGCTCCGCATCGGTCAACGGGCCGGCGTAACCCGCCACCCGGGTCACGGCTGGAAGAACCCGATCCAGCAGCGTGGCCGGATCGGCGCCGGGGACCCACTCGTCGCAGCGTGCCGCCACCCCGGCGAGCGCAGCCGGCAGCGGGTTGCCGACGTTCACGCCGACACCGACCACGACCCAGCGACATGCCGACCCGGACCAGGACGCCTCGCAGAGCACGCCGGCGACCTTGCGCCCTTCGGCCTGCACATCGTTGGGCCATTTCACTTGGAGGGTGGGCATCGTCGGCCACGTCGCCTCGATCGCATCGGCGATCGCCAAGCCTACCCGAAGCGAGAGCGCCGCAAAGGCGTCCGTCCGCGCGGGGCGAGCAACGACGGAGAGCCAGAGTCCACCGCGCTCCGACGCCCACGCTCGACCGCGTGACCCGCGCGCCCCGTCCTGACGCGCCGCGACATAGGCCGTCCCATGCGGCGCACCGGCGAGCGCGGCCGCGTGCGCCAGCTCCATCGTGCTCTCGACGGAATCGACTCGGGTCAGCATCGCCGACCGCTCACCCACCGCGACGGGCAAGGAAGAGCAGCAGGCCCAGCCCGAAGACGATCCGATACCAGGCGAAGACCGTGAAGCTGTGCCGCTCGACGTAGCGCAGAAATCCGCGAATGACGATCAGGGCCGAGACGAAAGAGACCACGAGTCCGACCGCAAACATCGGCGCATCGGCCATCGTGAAGAGTTGCCAGCTCTTGGCCAGATCCAACGTCGCCGCTCCGATGATCGTGGGGATCGCGAGGAGAAAGGAGAACTCGGTGGCCGCCGCGCGCGAAAGGCCGAACGCGTAGCCACCGAGAATGGTGGTGGCCGCGCGCGAGGTGCCGGGAATGATCGCCAACACCTGCGCGAGGCCGATCCCGATCGCTTGCCGTGGGGTCACCTCGGCCAGCGTCGGAGCGGTGACCTTGGGGCGGCGCCACTCCAGGAGCAGCATGATCACACCGCCGATCACGAGGGCCCACGCCACGACCACCGGTGCAAAGAGGTGCGCCTTGATCCAGTGAATCAGCAACAGTCCGGCGACGGCCGCCGGCACGAAGCCAAGCAGGAGCTTGCCGACCAGATTGCGTTCCGGTCCGGTGCGAACCATGCGCGTCGTGAGCGAGAGCAGCGTCGCGCGGTAGTGCCAGATGACGGCGAGGATCGCCCCGACCTGGATCACGACCTCGAAGGTGGCCGCCCGGTCGCCGGTGTAGTGCAACAGATCA
>JBBQJU010000216.1:0-4623 GCA_038326215.1 Gemmatimonadales bacterium
CACCGCGGCCCCGTAAGGCCGGATGCTTATGTCTCCTCAGACCGCGTCGCCATGTCCTTCGGCTCGGGGTGGGACGGATCTCCCGTCCTCTTGCATCTGACCAAGGTAGCGAAGGGCGCTTATGGGGTCAAGGGGGACGCCGGCGTAGCCGAGACTGGCTTCTTGAAAGCGTCGCCGATCAGGCCGCCGATGACGCCGAGCGGCACCCCGATGAACGCGCTTGCCAGGATCGACACGTTGACCTTTTCGGCGAACGTGTTTGGGTAGCCCTCACGATTCCCGAAAGCGAACACCGTCCCAAGGACCGCACCAATCGCAACTCCGGTCCACCAGCCGTCCTGCCAATACGTCTGTCGGTGGACGGTGTCGGCAATGGCAAATGGGTAGAAGGGCTCCCGTAGCGTGAGCGGACGCGCGTCGAGGCGGAAGGCCGGCGGTGGCGGCTGGAAACGAAGTTGGGCACTCGCCGCGCTTGGGATAAGCAGGAGAACGGCCCAGAGTGGAAGCACGGAACGGTTCAGCATGGCAGCACCCGCCGGTCAATCAGGAAGGCTCAGGGACTTGAAAGATACCGTTCACCGTTCACCGTTCACCGTTCACCGTTCACCACCCCTTACCCCTCACCCCCCGGCGCCGCCATCCGCTCCGCCAGCTCCGTCCCCTTCTCGCCCGACACCATCCGCCCCCCCACCGTGTCGGCGTCATGCTCGAAAACGATCCGCCACCCCTCGGCCATGCCACGGTAGAAGAGCGCCCGCTTGCTCTCGAGCGTCCGGAGGGGCTCGACGTCGTACCCCATGATCCAGGGCAGCGGCAGATGGTGCGCCGTCGGCACCGTGTCCGCCGGAAAGAGGAGCCCCTCCCCCGCACTCTCGAGCAGCACCGACATGTGCCACGGCGTGTGCCCGGGCGTCACCATCACGCGCACCCCGGGGACAATCGTCCCGGCCGGGCCGTCGATCATCTGCATCTGCCCCGACTCGATCAGCGGCGCGTAGTTGTGCGGAAAATAGGAGGCCGTGGTCCGCTCATTGGCATGCGCCGCATAGGCGTACTCGCGACGATGCGCCACATAGCGCGCGTTCGGGAAGGTCGGCTGCACCCGCCGCTCGGCGTCATCCGGCGCAATGAAGGTGTTGCCACCGGCATGATCAAAATGCAGGTGCGTCGAGACCACCACCTTCACATCCTCGGGCTTGTGCCCCAGCTCGGCGAGCGCGTCCTCGAGCGCGGTCCGACCGTCGGCTCCAGCATTCTCGACGCCGTAGATGTCGTGGAACTTCGTCGTTTCCTTGTTGCCGAGCCCGCTGTCAACGAGCACCAGTCCATCGTCATGCTCGATCAACAGCGTGCGCATCCCGAGGCGGATGCGATTGCGCCCGTCGGCGGCGATCCGCTTCTCCCACAGCGGCTTCGGCACGACGCCGAACATCGCGCCCCCATCGAGGTGCTGGATGCCGGCTTCGAGGGCATGGACTCGCAGTGCGCCCACCTGCAGTGTCGTGACACGACTCATTGTGGCAACTCCGCGACGGGGGTGCGGTGCATCGTCTCGAGGTCGTGCAGCGTGCGGACGCCCTTCTCGGCGGCGGCGCCGAGCAACTTCTCGAGCAGCATCCCGGTCACCACGGCATCACCGGCGGCGCGGTGGCGTGCCGTGAACTCCATGCCGAAGCGCGCGGCGAGCGAGCCGAGCGAATACGACGGCTCATGGCGATAGAGCCGGCGCGCGAGCCGCACGGTGCAGAGGCGCGGACCATCGAGCGCGAGGTCGCGGGCGCGCTTCACTTCGGCGCCGACGAAGCCCCAGTCGAAGCGGGCGTTGTGCGCCACGAAGACGCGACCAGCCAGCGCATCGACCACCTGATCGGCGATGTCGCGGAAGGCTGGCGCGCCCTGCACCATCGCATCGCTGATGCCGGTGAGTTCCTGAATGCGGCCAGGAATCGAACGACCCGGATTCACCAGCGAGTCGAACACCACCTCGCGACGGGTCCCCTGCACCACCACCACCGCAATTTCTGTGATGCGGTCATCGCCGACCGGCTGCATTCCCGTGGTCTCGACGTCGACCACCGCGAAGGCGCACTCTTCGAGCAGCGGCGATCCCTGCGCGGCGGCAAGCAACGCCCACCGGCCGTCGGGCTGCTGGCGAACACGCGGGTCGGCACCGAGGAGCGCAGTCGCAAGACGGTCGGCGACCGCCCGCGGCGCGTTGGGCAGCCCGAGCACCTGGACGGCCAGCTGGGCCGCATCCACAGGGCCATCCACCAGTAGCAGCAGCGCGCGATCGACCAGCGTCCCGGATGGCACCGCGGAGAGGCCGCTCATGCGTGCCGCGCGCTGTCCACCGCGCGATGCGCGATGGCGTAGGAGAGCGTCTCGAGTTCCACGGCAAGATTCACGTTCTTCACTTCCACTCCCTCGGGGACGTGCAGCTGCACTGGGGCGAAGTTCAGGATGGCGGTGACGCCGACGGCAACGAGACGGTCGACCAATCCTTGGGCTGGGTCAGCTGGCGTCACCAAGACGGCGAGGTCGACCCGCTCGTTGCGGACCACCTGTTCCAGATGTGCCACGTCCTGCACCGGAATATCGCCCCATGACTGCCCGATCTTGGCGGGGTCCTTTTCCAGGACCGCGACGATGTCGAAGCCCCGAGCGCCGAAGCCGGAATACTGGACCAGGGCGCTCGCGAGCCGCCCGGCGCCGATCATCATGACCCGGTAGCGCCGCGTCAGCCCGAGAATCTCCCGGAGCTCGCTGGCGAGGGCGTGGACATCATAGCCAAGGCCACGCTTTCCGAAGGAACCGAAAAACGAGAGATCCTTGCGAACTTGCGCAGAGGTGGTGCCGGCGCGGTGCGCCAGCGCCTCGGAGGAGAGGGTGTCGGCGCCCTGGTCGGCGAACTCCTCGAGGAAACGCAGGTAGATCGCGAGGCGGCGCACGGTGGAGTCGGCGATCTTGCGCGGGTGCATTTGTGAAATGTTTCACGAGCCGGGGGGTGGGGCAACCCCGGAACGCAAACGGCCGACCCCGTGGGGGCCGGCCGCCAACTCCAGTCAGCATGCCGCCTGACTCACCGGGGCCATAGCCAGCCGAAGACACCGGCGGTCAGCGCGCCGTAGATCAGCGCATCGAAGGTTGCCTTGAGCGCCAACCCGACCCCGCGGTGATACCAGATGGTGATCGGCCACGCCCCTGCGCCATAGGCGACGAACGCGGTGGTGCCTGCGAAGCGGAACACCTGGAGGTACTCGGCCCCCGCTGGCAGGGCACGCGATGCGACATAGGCGGAGATGGCTGACACCACGACCAGGAAGCAGAACCACTGGACGAAGGTCGGGCCCATCATGAACGGCTGGTTCTTCATGACCGTCAGCGACATCACCGGGCCCTGTCGGAGCTTCTCCGTGAATTCGGGGCTTGCCATCTCCTTCATATCCCTGGCACGCGGCAGCATGTAGTCGCCCGGCGGAATCGGGAAGGGGCGGAGCGCCGCCATGATGCGATCCTGATCGGGCACGGCAGGATAGTCCGCCTTGTGCCACGGCAGGACGGTGTGGACCAGCGTGCTGGCCAGGAAGACGGCCACCGAGGCGAGGAGGATTGGCAGCCAGAGGGACGCGATGGTCACCATGCGGGGCTCCAGAAGGGGGAAGACGATGAGCGCCCACGTTAACGCCGGATCCGCTCCCCCGATAGAGGCCTACCAGTCAACCGAGCGGTAGTCCTTGAGGAATTGTCCCCAGACATGCGTGCCGCTGTTCATCCCATCGATGATGGGATCGACGATGCGGGCCGCGCCGTCGATGATGTCGAGCGGCGGGTGGAAGCGGTGCTCGGCCGTCTTGGCCGCGGCGATCTCCACCGGATCCTCATCGGTCACCCAGCCGGTATCCACCGAGTTCATGTGAATCCCGTCCTTCACATAATCGGCCGCCGCGGTGCGGGTCATCATGTTGAGCGCGGCCTTCGCCATGTTGGTGTGCGGGTGGCGCGTGGTCTTGAAGCGTCGGTAGAACTGTCCCTCGACCGCCGAGACGTTGACGATGTGCTTGTCGCGGTTCGGCGTCCGGTTCATCAACGGGCGCAGCCGGGCATTGAGCACGAACGGGGCGACCGCGTTCACCAGTTGCACTTCGAGCAATTCCACCGTCGACACCTCGTGCAGGTGGAGGCGCCAGGAGTTGCGGCCACGAAGGTCGACCTGCTGCATGTCGATGTCGAGCTCGCCTTCCGGGAAGAGATGCGACTGGCCGAGCAGCTCCACGGCCAGCAGCGGCACCTGCGAGAGCGCCGCGGCGTGCGTCAGCCCCGGCACCTCCGTCAGCAGCTCCTCGAACTTCGGCAAGCCATCGGTTGATGCGGCGAGCGCCTTCGCCTCGCGCATCCCCTCCAGCGGATGCAGCAGCTTGCGGGCGGCAGCCGGCAGTTCCTTCAGCGAGCCGAGCTCCGCCGCCATCTTGTGGCGATAGATGTCGGGCGGGCGCCGCACCGTCTGACCGGCGTTGCTGATGATGTAGTCGAGCCGGTCCGTCTCGGTGATCAGCCGATGGCAGAGGGCCTCGACACTCGGCGTGTGACGGAGGTCGAGGCCCACGATCTCCAGCCGCTCGCTCC
>JBBQJU010000217.1:0-4559 GCA_038326215.1 Gemmatimonadales bacterium
ATGCCCTTCACGCCGGTCGTCGCGCGTCCCATGTCGCGGACATCGCTCTCATGGAACCGGATGCTCATCCCGAACGACGTGGCCAGCACGATGTCGTCGTTGCCGCGGGTCTTCTGGACGTCGATCAGCTCGTCATCAGGGTCGATGTTGATGGCGTTGATGCCGACGGTGCGGACATTCCCGTAGGCGGACATCATCGTCTTCTTCACGGTGCCGTTGCGGGTGGCGAACATCAGCCACTCGTCGTCGCCGAAGGTGCGCACCGGCACCAGCGCGGCGATCCGCTCGTTCTCGCGGATGTTGATGCAGTTGACCACCGGCTTGCCGCGCGCCGCGCGACCGCCCTGCGGGATCTCGTGCACCTTGAGCCAGTAGACCGTCCCGGCATCGGAGAAGAACATCAGGTAGTCGTGGGTTGACGCGATGAAGAGCGTCTCGACCCAGTCGAGTTCCTTGGTCTCCATCCCCGTCAGGCCGCGGCCACCGCGGCGCTGCTTCCGGTAGGTGCTGACCGGAATCCGCTTGATGTAGCCGGTGTGGGAGATGGTGATGACCATGTCCTCTTCGGCGATCAGGTCCTCGACCGAGAACTCGCCCTGGTCGCGGAGGATCTCGGTGCGGCGTGCATCGCCGTAGGTGGTCGCAACCTCCTCGACCTCCGCCAGCAGGATGCCCATCCGCTTGTCGCGGCTCGCCAGGATGCTCTCGAGTTCGGCAATCGTCGCGCGCACTTCGGAGAGTTCGGCCTCGAGCTTGTCGATCTCGAGTCCGGTGAGCTTCGCCAGGCGCATGTTGAGGATCGCGTCGGCCTGCGGCTCGGAGAGGCCGAAGCGCTCGCGGAGCCGGCGGTCCGCGGTCGGCGTGTCGGCCGAGCTGCGGATGATGGCGATCACTTCGTCGATGTTGTCGACGGCGATCTTGAGCCCTTCCAGGATATGGGCCCGCTTCTTCGCCTCGGCCAGGTCAAACTCGGTCCGCCGGACGATCACCTTGTGGCGGTGCTCGACGAAGTGGCTGAGGATCTCCTTGAGTGCCATCACCTTCGGGGCGCCATTGACCAGCGCGAGGTTGATGACGCCGAAGGTGGACTGCATCGCGGTGTGCTTGTAGAGCTGATTGAGGACCACCTGCGCGATGGCGTCGCGCTTGAGCTCGACGACGAGGCGCATGCCCTCGCGGTCCGATTCGTCGCGGACGCCGCTGATCCCCTCGATCTTCTTCTCCGAGGCGAGCTCGGCAATGGCCATCGTGAGATTGGCCTTGTTCACCTGGTAGGGCAGCTCGGTGATGATCAGCGCGTTCCGGCCGGTGCGCTCGTTCTCCTCGATCTGGACCCGGGCGCGCATGATCACCCGGCCGCGGCCGGTCTCGTATGCCTCGCGGATCCCGGCTTCGCCGTAGATGTAGCCGCCCGTCGGGAAGTCCGGGCCCTTCACATGCACGAGGAGGTCATCGACGGTGCAGTCGGGATTCTTCACCAACTCGCCGAGCGCCTTGGCGACCTCGCGCAGATTGTGCGGCGGCATGTTCGTCGCCATGCCGACGGCGATGCCGCTCGAGCCGTTGATGAGCAGGTTGGGGATCTTCGACGGCAGCACCGTCGGTTCCTCGCGCTGGTCATCGAAGTTCGGCTGGAAGTCGACGGTGTTCTTGTCGATGTCCTCGAGCATCTCGAGGGCGATCCGCGTCATCCGCGCTTCGGTGTACCGGTACGCGGCGGCCGGGTCACCGTCGACCGAGCCGAAGTTGCCCTGGCCATCCACCATCGGATAGCGGAGCGAGAACTCCTGCACCATGCGCACCATCGCCTCGTACACCGACGAGTCGCCGTGCGGGTGGTACTTGCCGAGCACGTCGCCGACCACCGTCGCCGACTTCTTGTAGGCTCGGTTGGGGATCAAGCCGAGCTCGTTCATCGCGTAGAGGATGCGGCGATGGACCGGCTTGAGGCCGTCCCGGACGTCGGGCAGCGCCCGGGAGACGATGACGCTCATCGAGTAGTTGATGAACGACTGCTGAAGCTCATCCTCGATCAGGCGCGGGAGGATCCGTTCGCGCGAATTCGGTGCGGTCATGAGTCCGGGAGACGTGGGGGGTGGCCAGCGTCCGAGGGAGATCGGACGTAACCGGGGAAATATAGCCACCCCGGGGGCCAGAACCAAGCGTAACCGCGAATCCTAAGTGATTGTGGGAGCATAGTTTAGTGTGGCTGCGGCCGGGCAGGGTGAGGAGGAAGGGGGCGCCCCCTCCCGACGCCTCACCCCAGACCCATCACCAACGCCCCCGTTCACCGTTCCCTGTTCACCAATCGCCTCAGCCAGAGATAGTGCACCGCCATCTCCACCGAGGCCGTGGGCGCCACGGAACCCGGCGGGAAGGGGAGCGGCGCCCGGGCGTCGGGCATCTGCCACGCGAGCGGAACCTGGGCCACGAGGCCGCGGGGGGACTCCTTGAGTGGGCGGTCGGTCACCAGCACGACCCGCAGGTCGGCGGCCAGGAAGCTCCCGGCGACGTCCACATTCGGGCAGTCGTAGCCGCCGTAGCCGAACCAGAGCATGCCGTCCCCCGCGCTGGCCCCACGGCTGCGCAGCTTGCCGGCCACATCCCAGCGCCAGTCGACAGGCCGGAAGGGGGTCGCGAGGGTGTCCCGCTGCAACTCATCCTGCAGATAGTGACCGCAGCTGGCGACGAAGAGGCGATGACCGTCCGCGGCGAGTGCCCGCAGCGAGTCGGCCGCGGCCCCGACGGCGCGCTGGTGCGCCCGCGACTCCGACGACGCCAGCATCCGGTCCAGCGCGTCGAGGTAGGCCGTCCCCAGGGTGCCGGCGGCGACCACCGACGGTGGCGGGGTGGGCATCCGGAATTGGACCGCCGCGTTGTGCTGCGTCGCGCCCGGCTGGAGGACCGTGAGATACGTCCCGGTCCACCACCCGTCCCGGGTGGCGGCAGAGACGAGCTCCGCGTACCACGTCCAGGCCACGATCATGTTGGCGATGCCGTTGATCGCGGCGTGCACTCGGTCGCCATTGGGGGCGCCGTTGTCGAGTACGCGCCGACCGATGGGCAGGGCCGGTCGATCCGCCGCCGGTGCGATGGTGATCATCGTGCGCCCTTGGTCGCGGAACTGCTCCGCCTGCATCGCCACGCCGAAACCAAGGCCTTCCCAGTGGCGGACGGGATAGAGGACGACGCCGCGCCGACCCACGTCGTCACTGTTCCCGCTTTCGGGTGGCCCACCAGCGCGGTAATAGAATTCGAGGGCCATCCCTGGATCGACGGAAGCCGGCACGAGCACCCGCTTGCTCGTGTCCGCCTTGAAGATCGCCGCGGCATACTCGGCGGCCTCCGTGATCGCCGGTAACTGGGCGCGGATGACGCCAATCCGACGCCGCAACTCCGCGATTTCGCGAGCATCGTCTTGGGCGGAGAGCGCCATCGGAACAGCGAGAAGGCCGGCCAAGGCGAGCGCCGAACCGTAGAAACGGCGGGGCATGCGGCGGTCCTGGATTGTGGGGAAGTCGGAAGCTAGCGGAGGGGGTCGTCGGCGAACAGCGAACGGCGAACCGCGAGCAGCGAAGTCCCTCAGCGGTACCCGTCTGCCGGCCGGGATCCTCTCACAGCGTACCAATCGCCGTTCGCTGTTCGCCGTTCGCCGTTCGCCGACCGCGCCTTGCCTTCCACCCCACCAAGAAGGCGGGCATCAGGAACATCGCGCCGATCGTCCCGGCCACCGTGCCGCCGGCGGTCGCCAGCGCGATCGCGCCGAAGAGCGTGGTAGACGCCGCGCCCCACGCCATCGGAATCAGGGAGGCGAGGGTGGTCAACGTCACCAGCACGATCATCCCGGCGCGATCGAGGGCGGCGCGCATCACATCAGCGCCAGTCGCCGGTGTCTCGCCGTGACGGCGCTTGGCGGCCAACACCGCGTCGATCAGCAGAATGGACTGATTCACCGCCAGACCAGCCACCAGGATGACGCCAACCGCCGCCTCGCGCGTGAAGGCCGAGTTGGTGGCCCAGAACGCGGCCACGACGCCACCCAGCGCAATTGGCAGCGAGAGGAACACCATCCACGCCGCCCACACCGAATCGAAGACCAGCGCCACCGAGAGGAGGACCAGCGTCACCCCGATCCCGAAGACGTACCAGAGGCCCTTCGCGCTCTCGTCCTCGCCCCAGTTGCCGGATTCGTCCTCGACGACGTAGCCCGGCGGGACCGAGATGGTACTCATGAAGGTCTTGTGGGTCCGGTCGGCGAGCTTCTGCGGGCCGCGGAAATCGTAGGAGAGGATCCGGATGTACTGCTGGTCCTCGCGCCGGATTTCGGCGAGGCCTTCCATCTCGGAGACGGTACTGACATCGCTGATGCGGACCGGGGAGCCGTTCGTGTTGGAGACGAGTCCCTCGCCGAGCTGCGTCATCGTCCGGTCCTGCGTGCCGACGGAGCGCACGGCCACATCGACCGTCTCGTCACCGATCTCGAGCGAGGCCGACCCGCTGGCGCCGCGCACCTGTCGCGCCACCGAACCGGCATAGTCCTGTGCCGTGGCGCCGATCCG
>JBBQJU010000218.1:0-4502 GCA_038326215.1 Gemmatimonadales bacterium
GCGATCCGGGTGCTCATGGAGCGGGAGCTCAAGGCGGAGCGATGGACATGACCCTGCCGAGTCCGGTGCAGCAGTTCTTCTCGATCGGCGAGGTCTGTGCCCTCACCGATCTCAAGCCGCACGTGCTGCGGTATTGGGAAAGCCAGTTCCGCTTTCTGAATCCGGCGAAGAACCGCTCCGGCAATCGCGTCTACAAGTCGCGCGAAGTCGAAATGATCATGCTGGTGAAGCATCTCCTCTACTCGGAGAAGTTCACCATCGAGGGCGCCCGGCAACGGCTCGACAGCTACCGCCGCACTGGCGAGCTCAAGCATGCCGCGCGGGCCGCGATGCGCTGGGAAACGGTGCAGGAAGTCCGCTCTGCGCTCGATGACGTCCTGGCCGTGCTCGAGGGGCGTGAACCGGCAATCCGCGCCCAACCCGCTGACGAAGAGGTGGGGTGAGATGCACATTCTCGTCGTGAACGACGACGGCATCCTCTCGCCCGGGATTCAGGTCCTCGCCGAAGCGTGCCAGACCGTGGCGCACGTCACCGTGGTGGCGCCGGATCGCGAACAGAGCGCCCAGAGCCATGCCCTCACCCTGACGCGGCCGTTGCGTCCAGTCGTCCGTCCGGATGGCAGTTGGCAGGTGGATGGCACGCCGACGGATTGCGTGCTGCTGGCGCTCGAGGCGCTGATGCCGGTGCAGCCGGCGTTCGTCTTCTCCGGCATCAACCACGGCCCGAACATGGGCGAGGATGTGCTCTACAGCGGCACCGTCTCGGCGGCGATGGAGGCCGTGGTCCTCGGCATTCCCGGGGTCGCCATTTCCTTCGCGGGTCGGCGTGATGACCTGCTGCCGGGCTATGCACCGATCCTCGCGAAGCTGGTCAAGCGCATCACGACGCTCCGCGACTACCCGCGCAATACACTGCTCAACATCAACCTTCCCGAGATCCCGGCCGACCAAGTCAAGGGGATTACGGTGGCCCGGCTCGGCTCGCGCGTCTTCGAAGGCTCGGTGGCTCGCCAAAAGGATCCATGGGGTCGTGAGGTCTTCTGGATCGGCGGCGGGACGATCACCTGGAGCGGCGAGGCGGATACCGACCACGCCGCGGTGGCGGCAGGGTATATCGCCGTCACGCCACTGCAGCTCGATCTCACCAACCACACGCTCCTTGAAACGGTCCGTGGATGGCGACTCGAGGAGTAGCGTGAGCGACGGCTATGTCGGCTACCGCTCGGCCCTCGTCGAGGCGTTGCAGCGCAAGGGCATCCGGGACATGGCGGTGCTGCGGGCGATCGCCACCGTGCCGCGCCATCACTTCGTACCCGAGTCGCTGCGCCATCGGGCCTACGAGGACGAGGCGTTGCCCATCGGCAGCGGGCAGACGATTTCCCAGCCATACGTGCAGGCGCGCTCCTGCGAATTGCTCGCGCTGACTGGGCGTGAACGGGTGCTGGAAATCGGCACGGGGTCGGGCTACCAGACAGCACTGCTGTCGATGCTGGCCGAGAGCGTCTTCTCGATCGAGCGGGTGCCTGAACTTGCCCGCCGTGCGCATGATACGCTCCGCACGCTCGGGGAGTACGAGAATGTCTCGGTGATGCACGCCGATGGCACCCTCGGGTGGAAGCCCAATGCGCCGTACGCGGCGATCGTCGTCGCGGCGGCGTCGCCGATGGTGCCGAAGCCATTGGTCGAGCAGCTCGCGCCGGGCGGGCGACTGGTGATTCCTGTCGGCTCGCAGGAAGGACAGGTGCTCACGCTGGTGACCCGAGACCATGACGGCCCCGGCTACGCCGAGCAGGCCATTCACGACGTCCGATTCGTGCCGCTGCTGGGCGAATTCGGCTTCTCTCCGCAGGATTGAATGGGATTCCTCCGAACCTTCGTCGACTACTTCCTCCACCTCGATGTCCACCTCGGGGAATTGCTGCGAAGCTACGGCAGCTGGACCTACGGAATCCTCTTCCTGATCGTCTTTGTCGAGACCGGCGTGGTCATCATGCCGTTGCTGCCAGGGGATTCGCTGCTCTTCGCGGCCGGGACGTTTGCCGCGCTTGGTGACCTGAACCCCTGGCTGCTCAACCTGCTGCTGGTCGTGGCCGCCGTGCTGGGCGACGGGGTCAACTACCACATCGGCAAGGCAATCGGCCCGCGGGCCTTCTCGGGAAAGATCCGGTTCCTGAGGAAGGAGTACCTCGAGCAGACGCAGGCCTTCTATGACAAGCATGGCGGGAAGACCATCATCCTGGCGCGCTTCATCCCGATCATCCGGACCTTCGCGCCGTTCGTGGCGGGGATCGGCACGATGACCTACCCGCGCTTTCTGGCCTACAATGTGGTGGGCGCGGTGGCCTGGGTGACGTCGTTTGTCTGGATCGGCTACGGCTTCGGGAACATCCCCGCGGTGAAGGAGCGGTTCTCGCTGGTGATCCTCGGGATCATCGGGGTGAGCGTCCTGCCGATCGCCCTGGAGCTGTTCAAGGGCTGGCGGACGCGTCGCCCGCGGTAGCATCTTGGTGTGGTAGGCGTCTCTGAATGCCCCCTCCGACAGGAGTTCGCCCATGCCCCGCTTCATTCCACCCACGCTCTCGCTTGTTGGTCTCCTCGCCCTCTCCCCGCTCGGCCGAGCCGAGGCACAGTCCCTCTCGGTCGGGGTCATGGCTGGCGGCTCGCTCTCGACCTTCACGGGGACGCTGGCGACGGATGTGAAGAACTACGCCGGCTTCATCGTCGGCGGGTTCGTCCACGCCAGCTTCGCCGGCTTCGCCCTGGAGCCAGGCCTCTTCTATACCAGGAAGGGCGCCAAGAGCAACGAGACCGACGGCAGCAAGGTGACCAACCAGCTGAACTACATCCAGGTTCCACTGATCCTCAAGCTGGGGGTCCCGGTCGGGCCTGGTGCGCGGTTCTATTTTGGTGGCGGACCAGCCATCGGGCTGAACATCGGCTGTTCCCTCAAGTCGGTGAACGGCACGAGTACGCTGGACGAGAAGTGCGATGCGGACCTCGGGAGCGGTCAGCTGGCGAAGCCCGCGACCGAGGTGAGCGCCATCGGGGTCGCGGGACTCGAATTCGGCAAGTTCTCGCTCGGTCTTCGGGCGGACTTTGGGCTCAACAAGACCTATTCCGAGCTGATCGGCGCGTCACCCGACGACTTGAACCTGAAGACCAAGACGATCTCGGCGGTGGCCGCGATTCGATTCTAGGCGGCCGTCTGCTCGGCGGCCGTCCACGGGGCGCGCCCGACGCCCACACCGTGGCGTCCCCCGCGGTGCAGGCGCTATTTTGGGGTGCTGACGCCCCCGTAGCTCAGCTGGATAGAGCGGACGCCTCCTAAGCGTCAGGTCGGCAGTTCGAATCTGCCCGGGGGCATGGAACCATTGCGCTCCAGTATCCGTCCTGCTCTCGGAGTGGTCGGCCTTTCCGGCACATTCCGACTCGTTGCATTCTGCTGAGGCCCTTCGGCATCATGTATTCCACGTCCCGAGTATGGTCCACTGTCGTCACCGTCACGTTCCTGACCGGTTGCGCGACCACCACTGGTCGCCCCCCCGCCGCTGGCCCCGCTCCGGCTGCGGCGACACGTGGCGGCGACCCCGGCAGTATCGCCCGCGCCCGTGCCGACAGCGTCCGCTATCCCTACACGGCCGCCGACATTCACTTCATGACGGGGATGATCGGACACCACGCGCAGGCGATCGACATGGCCCGCTGGGCACCAACTCATGGCGCCTCTGCGTCGGTGAAGGTGCTCGCCGCGCGCATCATCAATGCCCAGCAGGACGAAATTGTCATCATGCAGCGCTGGCTTCGGGACCGGCAGTTGCCGGTTCCGGAGGCGAAGGCCGGCCCGATGATGATGCCGATGGATGGCATGGCCCACGAGATGTTGATGCCCGGCATGCTGACGGCAGCCCAGATGCAGGAACTCGATCAGGCGCGCGGCTTGGAGTTCGACCGGCGCTTTCTCCAGTTCATGATGCAGCACCACCGCGGAGCGGTCACGATGGTTACGGAGTTGTTCGCCGCAGACGGCTCCGGCCAGAATGAGACGGTCTTCAAGTTCGCCTCCGACGTCAACACCGATCAGACCACGGAAATCGCCAGAATGGAGCGCATGCTCGCCAGCATGCTCTTCGAGCGGCGCGCGCCCTGAATCAGTCCGTATCCCCCACCCCCAGGAGTTTTTCATGACGATTCGTACGACCTATGTCGCATTGCTGCTCGGCGCTGGTGTGCTTACCGGATGCGCCGGTGGGAGTGCCGGGAGCGGCGGCCCCTCGCCGGCCCCGATGGCCTTCACCGCCTCGCCGCGCCCGGACCCACGCGTTGGCCTCAAGGCCGGCCTCTATGACGCCGGTGAGGCATCGTGGAACCTGCGGCTGGCCTCGACCACGAAGGCCCCGCCGAAGTTTGAAGGGCAGACTAATTCCGACCTCGCCTTCTCCGGAAAGTACGCGATTCAGGGCAACTACAACGGCTACCAGGTCTGGGACATTTCCAACCCGGCC
>JBBQJU010000219.1:0-4390 GCA_038326215.1 Gemmatimonadales bacterium
TCCCTGGGCGAGGCGCCCTCGAACAGCACGGCCGCCACCTGTTCGGTGATCGGCATCGACACGCCATGCTTCGCGGCAAGACGCGACGCCCCGAGTGCGGTGTTGACGCCCTCCGCCACATTGCGGTGCGTTGCCCGGTACTCGGCAAGCGTCAACCCCTGCGCGAGCAGCACGCCCAGTTGGCGATTCCGCGACAGCGCTCCAGTACAGGTGAGAATGAGGTCACCCATCCCGGCCAGACCGGCGAACGTCTCCGGCCGCGCCCCGAGTGCCGCCCCGAGCCGGGCGATCTCCGCGAGCCCGCGTGTCAGGAGCGCGGCCCGCGGGTTGTGGCCGAGCCCGAGGCCCTCGAGAATCCCGGCGGCGATCGCCATGGTGTTCTTGAGACTCCCCGCCAGTTCGACGCCGGTGACGTCGCTCCCCGAGTAGACCCGGAAGTAGGCCGTGCTGAAGAGCTGCTGCACTTCCTCGCAGGCGGCCGCGTCATGCGACGCCGCCACGACGGCCGTCGGCTGCCCCTCGTGGACCTCATCGGCGAAGCTGGGCCCCGACAGCGCCACAAACGGGGCATGCGGCAACACATCGGCGGCGACGTCGCTCATCAGCGCGAGCGTCTCGGTCTCGATCCCCTTCGTGGCGCACACCAGCCGCGTGCCAGGGCGTACCAGCGGCGCCGCGCGCTCGAAAAGCGCCCGGGTGACGTGACTCGGTGCCACGGAACAGATGACCGGCGCACTGTCGAGCACGGCGGCGAGGTCACTGCTGGCGACGAGACGCGGATCGAGTGGGGCATCGGAGAAGTAGAGCGGATTGACGTGCTCGGTATTGATGGCCTCGGCGACGTCCGGCTCGTGGGCCCACAGGCGGACCTCGAGGCCCTTCCTGGCAAGGAGGTCGGCCAGCGCGGTGCCCCACGCGCCGGCACCCAGCACAGCCACCCGCGTCACGATGTCGCCCCCGCGTCCGACCGCCGCGCGCCGAAACGATTCTCGGTCCCAGCCAGGAGCCGGCCGATGTTCGCGCGATGGAACCAGATCACGAGGCTCGACAGCAGCAGGACGTAGGGAACCGCGGCGCGATGCGAGGGATGCAGGAACCAGAGGGCGGGCGGCAGGGCCAGTGCCCCGAGGATGCTGCCCAGCGAGACATAGCCGCTCAACTTCGTCGTGATCATCCAGACGAGAAGTGCCACGAGAAAAGCCCACGGCGCAAAGCCGAGGACGATCCCACCGCCGGTCGCCACGCCCTTGCCGCCCTTGAATCCGACAAAGAGCGAAAAGACATGCCCGAACACCGCGACCACCCCGAGCAGGAGCGAGCCGATCTCGCCGGCGCCGGCCCAGGGGCCGAGGAGCGCCACCGGGATCGCCCCCTTTGCCATGTCGAAGAGCCCGACCGGAATCGCGTACCGCCAACCGAGCTGGCGATAGAGGTTCGTCGCGCCAAGATTGCCGCTGCCCACGGTCCGGAGGTCGATGCCCTTGAGGCCCTGCGCCACCCAATGCGACGTCGGAATCGCACCCAGCAGGTACGAGGCGACGACGGCACCGAGGAGCGTGGCGGTCAATTCCGGTTTCCCCGTCGATTCAGTTTCAGCCGCAGTGGCGAGCCGCTGAAGCCCCAGGCCTTCCGGAAGCCGCGAATCAGGTACCGCTGGTAGGACTCGGCCACGTCGTCCGGGCGGTTGCAGATGATGACGAAGGTCGGCGGCGCGGATTCGATCTGCGTCGCGTAGAGCAGCTTCACTTCGTCGCCGGCTGCTTGCGGCGGTGCGGCCCGCTCCAGCAGAGCTTCGAGCACCGTGTTCACTTCGGCCGTCGGAATCCGGCGCTTCCGTTCTTCGGCGACCTTGCTGATCAGCTCGAGGACGTTGCGCACGCGCTGCCCGGTGAGCGCCGAGCCGTAGAGGAACGGCACGAACTCGAGGAACGGCGCCTTCTCGATCAACTGCTCCTGTCCGCGCTTGGCGGTGTTGGCATCCTTCTCGGGGATCAGATCCCACTTGTTCACATACACAATCACCGCACAGCCAGCGTCCCATGCCTTGTTGGCGATGCGGAGGTCCTGATTGTGCATGCCGCGCTCGGCATCGACGACGAGGAGGCAGATGTCGGCCCGACCGATGGAGCGCTCGGTCCGCATCCCGGAGTAGAACTCAAGGTCCTCCTCGACCTTGGCCTTCCGCCGGAGGCCAGCGGTATCAATGAAGCGGATCACTCGGCCGTCATACGCAAAGTCGGTATCGATCGAGTCGCGGGTAGTCCCGGCGATCGGCGTCACGACGAGGCGCTCTTCGCCGAGCAGCTTGTTCACCAGCGACGACTTGCCGGCGTTCGGGCGGCCGATGACGGCGACGTCGATGCGCTCGGTTTCTTCGTCATCGTCGGACTCGGGCAGCAGGCGAACGACTTCGTCCAGCAGGTCGCCGCTCCCCTTCCCCGTGGCGGCGGAGACGGGCCACGGCTCGCCAAGTCCGAGGGAATAGAAGACGAAGCGCGCATCGCGCTCGGCAATGTCGTCGAGCTTGTTGACGCCGAGGATCACCGGCTTGCCGGACGCCCGGAGCCCAGCGGCGATCTCGGCGTCGATCGGATTGATCCCGTCCTTGCCGTCGACGAGGAAGATCACGACATCCGACTCTTCGACCGCCCGCTCGACCTGGGCACCGATCGCCTTGTCCATCATGTCCTGCGAGCCGGGCACCAAACCGCCTGTGTCAACCAACCAGAAGTCGACGCCGATCCAGTTGGCTTCGCCGAAGTGTCGGTCGCGCGTGGTACCGGCCTTGTCGGAGACAATGGCCTCGCGGCCACCGACAAGGCGATTAAAAAGGGTGGACTTCCCGGTATTCGGGCGTCCGACCAAGGCAACAGTCGCTCTGCTCATGCGGGTAACGGCTCCATCAGGGCGTCTACAAAAGTCCGCGACAGCCGCACCGGCATCGGCACCGCCTCGGCAAGGGCGGTGACACTGAGTGAATCAATGAACAATCCGGCGTCGTTGACCGACTCGCCGGGGAGCAGGGCGAGATCGATCCCCTCGAGCCCCTGCAGGGCGTCGCGCATCGCGCCACCGGACAGGAGGCCCGCGGTGGTGACCCGGCGCCCGAAGAGGTCGTTCTCGACGGCGACCAACGTGAACGACGCCCCGGTCGCTTCCTCGAGCGGGCCAAGCACCATCGGCATCAGCGGCGCCATCGAGGTGCCGGTGACGACCGCGATCCGCCGCCCTTCCCACCCACGCAGCGCATCGGCGCCTTCGCGTACCTGTTCCTGCAACCAGCGCACGGAGCCGACGCCGTTCTCGACCTGATCGAAGGAGCCATAGCTCTCGGCAGACGGCAGGTCGAGGTGCGCACGGAGGTAGAGCTCGTCGGCGCCATGGGCCCATGCGATGCCCCGCTCGGCACGGGCACGCGCTGAGGCCGCCTCGACCAGCAACACGGCCTTGCGACACTCGGCGTCATCCGGCTCGCGCACCAGGTGGTGCTTCGAGAACTCGGTGAGGCCCACGGGGACAACCGAGACCGACAGCACCGATGGTCCGAAGGCGTAGAGCTCGTCGAGCGTCTGCGTGAGGGCGTCGCCGTCGTTCACGCCCGGCGACATCACGATCTGGGTATGGAACTCGATGCCGTGATCGGCGAACTCCTGCATCTGCGGCAGGATCTCCGGCGCCTGCGGATTGCGGAGCACCCAGCGGCGAATAGCGGGATTGGTGGCGTGCACCGAGACGTACAGTGGCGAGAGCCGGTACTCGATGATCCGGGCCGTGTCGTGCGGTTTGAGGTTCGTCAACGTCGCGAAATTGCCGTACCGGAAGGAGAGCCGATAATCGTCGTCCCGAATGTAGAGCACCTCGCGGACGCCGTCGGGATTCCCCTCGACGAAGCAGAAATCGCAGCGGTTGGCACAACGCCGGATGCGGGGCGGCTCGACGGCGACTCCCATCGGCTCCTCCACCGGACGCTCGACCACGACCTCGAAGGCCTCCTCGGCACCAGGCTCCTGAAAGACGAGAGTGAACTCCTCGTCGGCGGTCAGGAACTCCCAGTCAAGAAAGTCCTCAAGCTCGCGGCCGTTCACAGTGTACAGCTCGGTGCCGGGCACGAGGCCGAGTTCCTCGCCGATGGAATCGGGTTGGACGCTGGTCACCTTGATCACGGCTTCCGCCAGAGAGATTTATTCACCCAGCCAATATGTCGCTATGTTGGCCCCCTGACAAGGGTTACCCGCTGTCACTTCAAGCGAGTTCGCGGCCGCGGGCGACCCGATCCCCCGAAACGCGCGATCCCGGACCACCCAAGGGGCGATCCGGGACCAAAGCGGGAGAGGGGTTTCGAACCCGCGACCCTCAGCTTGGGAAGCTGATGCTCTACCAACTGAGCTAC
>JBBQJU010000220.1:0-4289 GCA_038326215.1 Gemmatimonadales bacterium
TCAGCTTCCGGTTCCGTTGCATGGCTGGAACACGGCCGTGTGCGCCCTCGCCATATTCATGGCATCCCGGGGGGCGCGCCGCCCGTCGTCCCGGCTCGCGATCGGCGGTCTCTGAACGAGGTGTCTCATGGGTGTGTTCGACGAGTTGGACGAGAAGGCGAAGGAGCTGGCCGCCAAGGCCAAGGCCGCGCTGGACAACAAGGACGAGTTCCTCGCGAAGGCGCGTGAGCGGATGGACAGCGCGATCGCCGACGCCAAGGAGGAGCTGGAGGAGTTCAAGGGCGAGGCGCGCGAAGAGATTCAGGAACTCCGCGCGAAGATGGCAGATTTCCTTGAGCGCGATGGCGCTCCTGCTGCCCCACCCGCCGCGGCGCCACCAGCGGACCCACCGGCCGCCCCTCCCGAGGCCCCGCCCGTGGACACGCCGCCGGCCGCTTAGCCCCACCTGCCCGGGGACGAGCCGCTTGCCGACTCGTCCCCGAGCCGTTGTTTCCGCTCCCCTCCTCTCCGCGCCCCGTTCCGCAACCTTCCCCCCGGTACCGGCGTACCAAGGCCGTGGTGCGACAGGGCGCTCCCGCCCTGGCCGTGCCGACGGACCCGATACTGGACGCCGACATGTCGCTTCGCTCAATTGCACGAATCGCGAGTTCCTTTGCCAGCGTGTTCTTGCTGGTCGGACTCGCTGCCCGCCCCCTCGCCGCCCAGAGCACCGTCGACTGGATCACCGGCGCGATCACCGATGGCACCGGCAAGCCGGTCGTCGGCGCCACCATCGAGGCCTACAGCATTGAGCTCGACGTCACCAAGAAGGCGACGGCGAACGACAAGGGACGCTTCTCCATTCCGTTCAACGACGGTGGCGGTCGCTACCGCGTGACGGTCCGCGCAATCGGCAAGACGCCGTTCATCACCAACGTCTCGCGCCAGGAAGACGACGACCGCATCGTGCTGAACATCAAGCTTGGCGACCGTCCGCAGGTCCTCACCGACATCCGTACCCAGACGGTCCGTGCCCAGGGCGACCAGAACGAGCGGCCGACGCCGGGCAGCACTGAGCGCAACATCGACGCCGGGCAGTTGGCCCGGTTGCCGATCGACCCGTCCGACCTCGCGGCGTTGGCGCAGCTGGTGCCGGGCGTCATCGTGACCGCGGGGAGCGATTCGAGCGCGACGACCTTCCAGGTGGCCGGCCAGAGTGGCGCCGCCAATAACATCGTCGTCGACGGTACCTCGAATGGTGGCGTGCTCCCGGCGGACGGCCTCCGTGGGACGCGCGTCATCACCAACACCTTCGACGTCTCGCGTGGCCAGTTCTCCGGCGGCCAGGTCTCGGCGACGACCCGTGGCGGCAGTAACCGGCAGCAGGGTTCGCTCAGCGGCAACTTCCGCGATCGCAACCTCGCCTTCGGCAGTGCGACCGACAACGTCTTCACGGCGGGCCAGACCTCACAGCAGGTCGGTGCGGGCTTCGGCGGACCGCTCCGCAAGGACAAGCTCTTCCTGTTTGGCTCGTTCAACGTCAATCGCGCCGTCAACCCGATGGCCTCGCTCGACCGCGCCGATGCGACGACGCTGATTCGCCTGGGCGCCTCGCCGGACTCCGTCGCGCGCTTCATCAGTCTGGTCGGCGCGACCGGGCTGACCAACCGCGTCGGTACCGTCGACCCGAACCGCACTCAGGATCGCTTCACCGGCTCGTTGCGCTTCGATTGGAACGTCGCCGACCGGCAGATCCTCACGGTCCGTGGTGACCTGAATACGACGACCTCCGACCCGACCCGCGTCGGACAGACCCAGCTCCCGCAGGTCGGCGGGAACCAGAGCAACAACGGCGGCGGCGTGCAGGTCTCGCTCGTCTCGCGCCCGACGGTCGAGCTCTCCAACGAGTTCCGTGCCTACGGCTCGATCAGCAACGCCGAATCGACGCCGTTCCTCTACGTCCCGGTCGGTCGGGTGCAGAACCAGTCGACGCTGGATGACGGCCGGACCACGACCAGCTCCTTCGGCTTCGGCGGCAATTCCGGCCTCCCGACGACGAACAACACCAAGGCGCTCGAGCTCACCAACAACATTTCGTACTTCGCCAAGGGCGGCGCGCACCGCTTCCAGCTCGGCGCGCTCCTGAACGTGCAGAGCTTCACGGCGAACAACACCAACAATCAGTTCGGTACCTACAGCTACAACTCGCTGCAGGACTTCGCCGCCAATATCCCGGCGACCTTCACCCGCACGCTGCAGCCGGTCCTGCGTGACGGCTCGTCGCTGAACTCGGCGCTCTTCCTCAGCGATGTGTGGCGCAAGGGGCCGAATCTGCAGTTCACCATCGGCGGCCGCCTCGAGTACTCGAGCTTCGGCGGGGCGCCGGCGCGGAACACCGACGCAGAAGCGAAGTTCGGCGTCCGCACCGACCTGCTCCCGACCGAGACCTACTTTACCCCGCGCTTCGGCTTCTCGTGGACGATCCCGGCGGCCGAGCAGCAGGGCTTCGGCCAGCGCGGCTTCGCGCCGCCGGCCGTCGTGCTCCGTGGCGGGGTGGGTGTCTTCCGTGGCACGATGTCGAGCACCCTGCCGAGCACCGCGCAAGCTCAGGCCGGCTTCAGCACCACCGAAGCGCAGCTGGTCTGCGTCGGCGGGGCGGTGCCGCTCCCGGACTGGAACAACTTCGCCACCACCCCGTCGACGATTCCGACGCAGTGCTTGAACAACCAGAACACCCCGGTCATTGCGGGCCGCCCGTCTATCACGACGTATGACGATGGCTACGGTGCCGCGAAGACGATCCGCGCCAACCTTGGCGCGACGCGCCGGCTCACCCCGTTCTTCACGCTGACGCTCGACGCCTCGTATGTGAAGGGCATTGGCCAGTCCGGCTCGCGCGACCTGAACCTGAACCTCGGCACCCCGTTCCTGCTCGCGAACGAAGGCGACCGGCCGGTCTACATCAATCCGTCGCTGATCGTGCCGACCACGGGCGCGATCCCCTTCACCTCGACCCGCAAGGATGCCGGCTACGGCTCGGTGAACCAGGTGTTCAGCGGCCTCGAGAACGAGACCAAGCAGATCACCGCCTCGATGAATTGGTTCAACACCCGTGGCTCGACCATCTCGGCCAACTACACCATGCAGTTCGCCCGCGACCAGGCCGGCGGTGGCGGCGGCTTCGGCGGCGGCGGTGGCGGCAACCTGACCCCGGGCGACCCGAACCTCTTCCTGTGGGCGCGCTCGTCAAACGAGCGGCGCCACAATATTCAGCTGAACTTCACCAAGGTCTTCTCGCCGACGTTCGAGCTGACCGCGATCGGCAGCATGGCGTCGGGCTCGCGCTACTCGCCGGTGGTCGGCAGCGACATCAACGGCGACGGCTCACGCAACGACCTGGCCTACGTCTTCAACCCCGCCAACGCCAATGACCCGGCCGTCGCCGCGGCAATGGACGAACTGCTCAAGAGCGGTTCGAAGGGCGCCAAGGCCTGCCTGACGTCACAGGTCGGCCAGGTGGCGGAGCGGAACAGCTGCATCGGGCCGTGGCAGCCGTCGCTCAACCTGCAGGTCAACCTGAAGCCGGGGATGTTCCAGAACCGGCTGACCATCTCGTTCGCCACGATCAACCTGCTGGGCGGGCTGGACGAGCTGTTCAATGGGGCGGACAACCTGAAGGGCTGGGGCGGCTTCGCGCGGCCGGACGGCACGCTGCTCGCTGTCACGGGCTTCGATCCGGCAACCAGCCGCTACAAGTACACCGTGAACAGCCGCTTCGGCGCGACGGGTGGCGGTGCGACCGCGGTCCGCTCACCGTTCCAGGTCGGCGTGAATATGCGCTACATCATCGGCTTCGATCAGCGCCGCGAGATGCAGCGGCTGGCGTTCGGTCAGGGCAACGGCGCCGCTGGGGCAGCAAGCACCACGACGTTCGTGTCCCAGCTGCTTGCCAATCTCCCGTTCAACGCCGCCCAGGTAGCGATCGAGCGGAAGGACTCGCTGGCCCTCGCGCCGAAGCAGATCGCCGAACTGCAGCTCTTCATCGACTCGACGAACAATGCGCTGAAGCCGCTGGTTGCCACGCTGGAAGAGGCGGCCAAGACCGCCGCTGGCAATACCCAGGCGCTTTTCCCGCAGTTGGCGCCGATCCTGGAGGCTTTCCAGGGGTCGCAGATCAAGGCGATCGAAATCACCCGCAAGGTGCTGACCGATGTGCAGTGGTCCCTGATGCCGGACAGCGCCAAGCAGCCGGCAGGGATCGGCCGACTGTTTCAGCCAGGTGGCGCCGCGCCGGCTGGTGGCGCGGCGCC
>JBBQJU010000221.1:0-4288 GCA_038326215.1 Gemmatimonadales bacterium
CGAGTGTCACGGCTCGGGAGGCCCCGCCGCCCTCACTGCGTTCGGGGGCGGGGCAGAACTCGGGGGCGGGGGGAGGCCATCGCAGTGCTCGGGGGCGGGGCAGAACTCGGGGGCAGGAGAGTGGCGCCAACCCCGCGCCAGCCCTACACTTATAGCGTCTCTCCTCAGCATTCCCGCTGTCTCTTCAGGACCAGGACCCCCGTGGACCTTCGCGAACAGTTGCAGGCCCACCTCGGCGACGCCTTCCGCATTGAGCGGGAACTGGGCGGCGGCGGGATGTCACGGGTCTTTCTGGCCACCGAAGTCCGCCTCTCCCGTTCGGTCGCGATCAAGGTCCTGAGTCCAGAATTGGCCCAGGGACTGAACGCCGAGCGGTTTGAACGGGAAATTCTGCTGGCGGCGTCGCTGCAGCAGGCCAACATCGTCCCGGTGCTGGCCGCGGGTGATGTGGCTGGCCTGCCGTACTTCACCATGCCGTTCGTCGAGGGCGAGTCGCTTCGGACCAGGATGCGTGGGAGTGGGCTGCCAGTCGCCGATGTGATCGCAATCCTCCGCGACGTCGCCAAGGCGCTGGCCTACGCGCACACGCGCGGCATCGTCCATCGCGACATCAAGCCCGACAATGTGCTGCTTTCCGGTGGCACGGCCGTGGTCACGGACTTTGGCATTGCGAAAGCGTTGAGTGCGTCGCGCGCGGAGGTCGCCGGGGGGACGTTGACGTCGGTCGGCACCTCGATCGGCACGCCGGCCTACATGGCACCGGAGCAGGTCGCCGGCGATCCGAACATCGACCACCGCGTCGACCTCTACGCCCTCGGCTGCATGGCGTACGAGCTGCTCACCGGCGCGAGCCCGTTCGCCGACCGCACACCGCAGAAGATGTTGGCGGCGCACCTCAGTGAGACGCCACCACTCGTCACGCAGAAGCGGGGCGATTGCCCGCCGGCGTTGGCGAATCTGGTGCGTCAGCTGCTCGAGAAGGATCCGGTCGACCGGACCGCCAGCGCGACCGAAGTGCTGCGCGTGCTCGACGACGTCACCACCGCGTCGTCCTCCTCGGCACCGACGCTGTCGCTCACCGGGCCGGGATCGTTCGGCAAAGTGTTCGGGCTGTACGTCGTGATGGTCGCGATCGTCGCGATTGTCGCGAAGGCGGCGGTGGTCGGCATCGGCTTGCCCGACTGGACCTTCCCGGGTGCCGTCGGCCTGATGCTGCTTGGGTTGCCGGTGCTGCTGTTGACGGCGTATGCCAAGTCGGTGGCGCGGCGGAATGCGCGTGCCACGCCGACGCTCACCCCCGGCGGGACGATGGTCGGCCGTGCGCCGTCGGGTACGCTGGCGACGATGGCCCTCAAGGCGAATCCGCATCTCTCCTGGCGTCGCAGCGCGCGCATGGGGATGATCACCATGGGCGGCTTCGTGCTGCTGGTGATCGGCTACATGGTCACGCGGCAGCTGGGGATCGGGCCGGCGGCGTCGCTCTTCGCGAGTGGCTCGCTCGCGGCGCAGGACAAGATCCTCCTCGCCGACTTCAACACCACGGGTGGCGACTCGACGCTCGCACCGATCGTGCAGGCCGCCGTGCGCGCCGCCATGTCACAGTCGCACGCCGTGCAGGTGCTGAGCCCGACGGATGTGGCCGCCGAGTTGGCGCGGATGCAGCGTCCCGACCGTACGCCGCTCGACGCGGCGACCGCCAAGACGGTCGCTACACGGAGCGGCGCCAAGGCGATCCTCGGCGGGCGCCTCGCCGCCGCAGGGAGCGGCTATCTCATCTCGCTCGAGTTGACGTCGACCGCAAAGGGCACCGTGCTGGCGTCGTATCAGGGCACCGCCGATGGCGTGAAGGATCTGCTGAGCGTGGTGGATAATCTCACCAGAAAGCTCCGCGGCAAGCTCGGCGAGTCGCTCAAGGAAGTGCAGAGTGCGGTCCCGCTGGAGCGGGCGACGACCAACAATCTCGAGGCGCTGCGCAAGTACACCGACGCGACGCGTGCCAACGACGTCGAGGGCGACTTTGATCGCGCGGTGGTCTTGTTGCGCGAGGCCATTGCGCTCGACAGCACCTTCGCGTTGGCGTATCGCAAGCTGAATGCCTCGTTGACCAATTCGGGTGCGCCGCAAGTCGCGCGGGACTCGGCGCTGGAGCGCGCGGCACGCTACGCCGACAAGCTGCCCCCGCTCGAGCGCAACCTGGTGCTCGGTGCCTTCAATCAGGGCCACAGCACGCTGGGCGATCGTGGCAAGGCGCTGGCGGCCTACTCGGCGGTGGTGGCGCTCGACTCGACGCAGACCGCGGCCCTCAATCAATTGGCGCTGCTGTACCGCGATCGCGACCAAGAGGATAGCGCCCTCAAGTACACCGAGTGGCAGTTCCGCAACGCCCCGAATGTCCGCAACGCCGCGAAGGTGATCCAGGGTCTGCTCACGGTCGGACGCCCGGATGATGCAACCCGCATCATCGACTCGGTCCGTGCGGCGTCACCGCAGGCGATGGACGAGGCGTCGTTCGCGGCGGCCGTCGGGTTTGCGGCGTATCTGCGCGGCGACATCGATTCGGCAAGCCGGATCATAGACCGTATTTCCCGATCGCCGGCGATCCCGGACCAGATCATGGCCGAAGGGATTTCCATCAATTTCAGTATGACGCGTGGCCAAGTGGCGAAATTCCGCGGCCATGCCGATCGGATCGACTCGCTGCTCAGCACGCGCGGGACGCCGGTCTTCCTGCCGGGGTTCAATACAGCCGCCGCGGACATTCTCAGCAATCAACGCCTGCCCCAGGCCGTCGCGACACTGGACCGGGTGGTGGCGGGGCCGCAATGGGCGGCGATCGCGGCCGTGGACCGGCCGTGGTTCCTGACCATCCGACTCTACGCCTTGGCCGGTGCGCCGGCACGCGGGCGCGTGTTGGTCGGGCGAATGAAGACGGACATTCCCGGCGCCGCCTCGGTGAAACGATTCGCGTCCGGATTGCGCTTCCTGGAGGCCGAGCTGCTGCGCGCCGAGGGGAAGACGACCGAGGCGATCGCGCAGTACCGCACGGCGATGGTTGGCTCCGACGGCGCGTCCTCGGGGATGACGGCGATGGTGTATGCTGGTATTGCACAGAGCTTTGATCAGGCGAAGCAGCCCGACTCGGCGAGGGTCTACTACGAGAAATATCTGGCGTGGCCCGCGGCGTCGCGCTTCAGTACCAACGACGATCCGTTCTCGCTGGCCATCAGCAACAAGCGCCTCGGCGAACTCTACGACGCCAAGGGCGACCGCACCAACGCCATCAAGTACTACGACGCCTTCGTCACCCAGTGGAAGGACGCCGACGCCGAGTTGCAGCCGACGGTGACGAGCGTGCGGAAGCGCGTGGAGGAATTGCGGCGGCAAGGGGGATGACGGCGAACAGCGAACGGCGAGTGGCGAACGGCGAACAGCGATGACGCCCATCCTCCTCTACGACGGCAGTTGCGGCTTCTGCCAGGCCAGCGTGCAGTGGGTGCTGCGCCGCGACCGGCAGCGCACGCTCCGGTTCGCGCCGCTGCAGGGAGTCGTCGGCACGGCGATCCGTGCGCGACACCCGATCTTGGCCAATGCCGACAGCGTGGTCTGGGTCGACGACCCAGAGGGCCCCACGGAGCGGGTCGCGATCAAGTCGGACGCCGCTCGCGCCATTCTCGGCTACCTCGGCGGTGGCTGGGGATTGCTGCGGCTGTTCTGGATCGTGCCGCGCCCCGTGCGTGATGGCGTCTATGATCTGATCGCCCGGCACCGGCACCGTTTGCCGATGGGAGCGGATGCCTGCCTGCTACCGGGGCCCGAAGAGCGGGCGCGGTTTTTACCGTAGCGAACGGCGAACGGCGAACCGCGAACGGCGAACGGTCACGTTACCTGGGTTCAGCATTGTCACCCCCTACCGCACCCGCACCGCCTGGAAGGTGATCCGGGTCTTCCAGCTATAGAGCACATGTGGTGTCATCCCGCCAGTCACCTGATAAGTCTTGTCGATCACACCACTCGCGCCTGTCGGGGTGATCGTGATGGCGACCTGGCTGTAACCGCTTCCGAACCGGCTGACCCCGGTGATCTGGCCATTGCCTGGCATCGAACCACTCTCCGTGTACGCTCCCTCAGGCAAAAGCGCGGTGCCCTGCAGGCTTCGTGAAGAAATGTCCGCGAGTGAGAGCATCCGAGTTGGCATCGGGGGGATCGTGGTAAAATCGGTGTGCTGATCTGGCAACATATACAAACCACGATGAACTGAAAGCGGTGCGTCTTTGGTCGCGAACAGCAT
>JBBQJU010000222.1:0-4283 GCA_038326215.1 Gemmatimonadales bacterium
GAGCTCGAATTTCCATTCCGCCGTGACTCGCCCCGCCGAAAGATTGCCGCTGACATCACTGGAGGTCGCGCTTGACTCGCCGCTCACGTAGCCACTGATGCCGAGCGAGAAGACCCAACGGTTCCAGGGATCGCGCGATGCGACCGCCGCGAGGGCAGTCGGCACCGAATAGCCGATCGCCAGCCCCTTGCCGCCTGATGCGCGCAAGGCATATCGGGCGAGGCCGAGCGACAGCACGCGTACGAGCTCGGCGCGGCGCTCGTCACTGGTGGTCCCCTGCGGCAGCGCGTAGCGGATCTCGTCGTCCACCCCGAGGAGGCGCTGTCGCCCGGCAAATGTCAGGGTGACTTCGCTGCCGCCGCCCCCGGTCCCCAGGGAGGTGACAATCACGTGGACGTCGGCGGCGGCGGGGTCGCGGACATAGTCCACCCACGTCACATGGGTCCTCAGATAATCGAAGTCACAGCCGGAGGCGGCACAGTCGAGGAAGAGACGCACCGGTTGCGCGGCGGGTGACACCGGGGGGGACTGCTGGGCGGGAAGCGTTGGAGCCGGAAGGAGCAGTGCCGCCGCCACCAACCATCGGCCGACTCGAGCCATAGGTGCTCCGGACAGCGAGGAAGCCCTGAGGAACGTTACCGGAAGGTAGCCCCCTCACCGTCGAGCGGCCGCGCCACGACGCTGATAGAATGTAGGAAGGGCGGTTCCCCCGGCTGCCCAGCCAGGAGCGCTGCATGAGCAGCATGACCCTTGCCGACCGACTCCGCGGACTCCGCGTCCTCGTCGGAAACACTCCCCTCCTGACCGTCGAGTTCTCCGTCGATGGTGGCCCGGCGCGGCGCATCCACGCCAAGGCCGAGAGCCTCAATCTCACCGGCAGCATCAAGGACCGGATGGCGCTGCACATCCTCCGCCACGCGCGGGAGAGCGGCGAGCTGCAGCCCGGCGCGATGGTCATCGAGGCCACCAGCGGCAATACGGGTATCTCCTTCGCGGCGATCGGGCGTGCCCTGGGTCATCCGGTCACCATCTTCATGCCCGACTGGATGAGTCCCGAGCGGATTGCGTTGATCCGTTCCTTCGGCGCGACCATTCGCCTGGTGTCGAAAGAGGAGGGCGGCTTCCTGGGTTCGATCGCCCTCGCCGAGGCGCTGGCGAAGGCGACGCCCGGCGCCTTCCTGCCGAGGCAGTTCGCCAATGAACTGAATTGCGAAGCGCACCTGCGCACGACCGGTCCCGAGATCTGGGCCCAGTTGCGCAACGCGGGGCTGACGCCGGCGGCGTTTGTCGCGGGCGTTGGCACCGGCGGGACGATCATGGGGACGGGTCGCTATCTCCGCAGCGTGCAGCCAGGGATCAGACTGCATCCCGTCGAGCCCGCAAATTCGCCAACGCTCACGACCGGACACAAGGTCGGCAAGCACCGGATCCAGGGGATCAGTGACGAGTTCATTCCGCCGATCGTGCAGCTGGAGGAACTGGACGAGGTCCTCGCCGTCGATGATGGCGACGCCATCCTCATGGCGCAGGCGCTCGCGCAGGAGCTCGGCCTCGCCGTCGGCATCTCGAGCGGTGCCAACTTCCTCGCCGCGATGGCGGCGCAGGATGCGCTCGGCCCCGATGCCGTGGTGGTCACCGTGTTCTGCGATTCGAACAAGAAATACCTGAGCACGGACCTCCTCCGCGACGAGCCGGTGCTGCCGACGCACCGCGCCCCACACGTGCGATTGCACGGCGTGACCGCGATGAATCGGGTCTGCGGGGTGTGTGTCGATCCCGACGATCCGGCAAGCGTCCCAGCCGGCTTCTACGAGATCACGCGCTCGCGATAGCGTCCCAGGAACGCCGCCAGCCGGCCGATCGCCTCCCGCAACACCGTTTCTTCCGGCAGGAAGACCAGCCGGAAGTGGTCATGCGCAGCCCAGTTGAAGCCGGTTCCCTGCACGATCAGCACGCGCTCCTCGGCCAGCAGATCGTAGGCGAACTGCTGGTCATCGATGATCGGGTAGATCGCCGGGTCGAGCCGCGGGAAGAGGTAGAGCGCGGCCTTCGGCTTGACGGCGCTCACCCCCGGAATCTCCGAGAGCAGCGCATGCGCGACCTCGCGCTGACGATGGAGGCGGCCGCCGGGCGCGACGAGGTCGTCGATGGCGCAGTCGCCCTCGAGGGCAGCCTGGATCGCGACCTGCCCCGGCGTGTTCGAGCAGAGCCGCAACGACGCCAGCATCGTCAGCCCTTCGACATAATCCTGTGCCCGGTGGCGGTCACCGGAGACAATGAGCCATCCGGCCCGGAAGCCACACGCGCGATAGTTCTTCGAGAGCCCGTTGAAGGTCAGGATCGCCACATCATCCGCGAGCGCGGCCAGACTGGTGTGCGTGGCGCCGTCATAGAGGGTCTGGTCGTAGATCTCATCCGCGAACACGACCAGCTGGTGCTCACGCGCGATCTGCAGGAGCGCCCGGAGCATTGACTCGGGATAGAGCGCGCCGGTCGGGTTATTCGGATTGCAGACGAAGATCGCCCGCGTGCGCGGGGTGATCCGACGACGAATGTCGTCCAGGTCAGGGAGCCAGTCGGCACCTTCCTCGCAGCGATAGTGCACCGGCACGCCGCCGGCGAGACCGACCAGTGCGGTGTAGAGCGGATAGTCGGGCGTCGGGATGAGGATTTCGTCGCCGTCGTTCACCAGCGCGTTGATGGCGACCTGAATCAATTCCGAGACACCATTGCCCAGATACACGTCGTCGGCGGTGACCCCGCGAATGCCCTTCGACTCGGCATACCGAACGACCGCCTCGCGAGGGGCCAGCAGCCCTTTGCTGTCGGTGTAGCCGGCCTGCTGCGGGAAGCGCTCGAGCATCGCGGCAAGCATGGCGGCGGGCGGCTGCAGGCCGAACGCGGCAACGTTGCCGATGTTGAGCTGGATGATCGATTCCCCGGCGTCCTGCATCCGGCGGGCCTTGTCGAGCACCGGGCCGCGAATATCGTAGGCCACGGTCGCCAGCTTGGCGGACTTGCGGAGAGGCTTCACGGGGGGCGGGCTCCGGAGGAGATCAGGGTCGAGTCGCGTCAGGGGAATGGATAGTCGGAGGGCGACCTTGGCGTTGCGGGTCGAGACGCCCCCGCGGCAGACCGTGCTATCGGTATCTTTCGAGGTCGTCGCCCCCCCCGACTGCGAGTCCGTCCCCGATGCGCCTGCTCCGACTGCTCCTCCTGCTCGCTGTTGGCATGCCGACCATCGCGGTGGCCCAGGTCGTCCGCGGCCGCACACTCGATGCGGTGCAGGATGTGCCTGTGGCGGGCGCGCTGGTCGAGCTGCAGGACAGCACCGGCCGAGCGCTGCAGCGCGGCCTCAGTTCCCCCACGGGGACCTTTCGATTCGTCACCGCTGGACCAGCCAGCTACCGCATCCGCATCGCTGCCATCGGCTACACGATGCATCCCGTCGAGGTCGTGCGCGTGGCGGACGCCGATGTCGTGATGCCGGACCTGCGCCTCGAGCCGGCCGCCACCATCCTCCCCGACGTGGTCGCGGCGGGGAAGCGTCGTGCGTGCGGGCGTGAGATCCTCGACGACCCGCTGCTCGGCCGTCTCCTCGAGGGAGGGCGCGCCTCCCTCACGCTGATCGAGGCCACACTCGGCCTCGGCGCGCGCTTCACGGTGCAGGAGGTGGTGACTCGTACCCTCGGGCAAGGGCGGGGCAAGGTCGTCCGGGCCGATTCCACGCAGCGGGTCCTCGCCGCCTGGCCGTTGCAGAGCAGCGACCCCGCGGTCCTCCGCCGCGACGGCTTCTCGCGGCTCCTGACGCCCGAGGAGGGGAGGGGCCGAGTGTACTATGGGCCGGACCTCCGCGTCCTCTTTGCGGACTGGTTCCTCGACGGCCACTGCTTCAGCTTCTCCCGGAATGCGAAGGACGAGGGCGCCGGCATCATCCGGGTGCGCTACGAGCCACGCGAGAAGAGCAAACTGGTTGACCTCTCCGGCGAATTGGTGATTGATGCCACCACGATGGCCTTGCGGGAGTTCTCTTTTGCGCACCGCAACCTTCCCAGCTTCATCAAGGACGGGCTGGCAGGCGGGATGATCGCCTTCGCTCGGCTGGACGGCGGGGTGTGGCTGCCGGTGCGCTGGCAGATCTTCGCGCCCATCGAGACCGCCGAGCTCATGTTGCCGCAGGGTCGGACCGTGCGACTCGGTGCCGGTTCCGGCCCGCGACCGACCATCCGTCCCGCCGTGGGCGGCCGTCTGGAGATGACTGGTACCATCATCGATGCGCGGGG
>JBBQJU010000223.1:0-4259 GCA_038326215.1 Gemmatimonadales bacterium
CCGATTGCACGACCATGCCGATCCGCATGACGACGCGCCGATCCGTGATGGCGTAGATCGTGGTACGGGCGCTCCAGATACCGAGGAGCCACGAGGCGCTCACCGCAAAGAGCCCGAGCAACAACAACCAGGCCGCCGCACCCGCCACTTCCTGCACGGGCCGGCCGTCATAGGCCATGGCAATCAACCGCCAGAGCGCCAGGATGGTGAAATAGACGGCGACCTTCTTGAGGTGGAAGGCGTGGACGGCCAGCGAGCGCGCCGAGGGAGCGCCCTGCCAGCGGACCCGCTCCCCGGGAGGGAGCGGGATGTCAATGCCGACAATACGCTCCCCGGCGACGGTGCTCATACCAGCGGCTCGTCGCGACCGGCCTCGGCCCAGAGGAAGCCACCACCATAGAAGCCGGCGATCTGGTCCTCTTCGCGCAGCGTGATCGTGTCCGTGTTCCGGGTCGCGGGGACGCGCTCGAAGTGATGGCCAGCGATCGCCTTCACGTTGACCACCCCCTCGCGGGCCTTGATCTTCGCGAAGCCCATGGGGAGGAGGACACGGCGGTGCGTGCCTGCAGTCCGAGCTCAAGGTACCGGATCTGCGGCTCGGACTTGTCGACCCAGAGCTCGACCACGGTACCCCCGGTCTTCCCGTCGCAGCCGACGACGCGCATCCCGCGCGGGTCGCTATCCTCGGTGGCCACCGAGAAGCCCGCGGCCACGGCCATCGGGACGACCTTCGGCTCGCCGTGATACGTCAGATCCGGAACGTCGGCACGATCCGCCCACGCGCCGGGGCCCAGATTCTGGCCCATCGGATCGCCGACGGGGCGGATCGGAGCGGAGATGTCACGAACGGTCGCCATGGGTCAGCTCTCCTTCGAGTGGGTGGCGTGAATGAAGACCTTCTTTTCGGGCACCGCCGGAAATCCTTCCACGGTCACCCCGGCGCGGTCGGTCATCAATGGATACCCCTCGCGCTTGTCCTCGCGATGCAGATACCAGATGAGTCCGGCGAAGAAGACCCAGAACAGCCAGATGGCAATCTGGGCGAGATCGATGTTTTGCATGGTTCCCATCCTCCCTCAGGTCGTGAGTAGGTACTGCGCCATCATCCCGGCAGCTCGGCGAGACCGAACGGCCGCGCGTCGTGTGGGGTCGACGCTACCAACGGTCCGAGGGCCGCGAGCGTCACGAACAGACAGGCGATCTCCAGATGATACACGGCCGAGTACCCGGCCGCCGGGTCGTGCTGCATCACGCTGCCCAACCGCCCCGAGGCCGCGAGCGAGCCCACGAGATCCCGGAGTGCTCCACCGCAGGCCACCGCCACGCCAGCGGCCGTCGCCTGCACGGCTCCCCACGCACCGAGCGCGAGCCCGCTGCGCTCCGCTCGCTCCAGCGCCATCGCCGAGGTCAGCGTGCCGACCGCGAAGAGGCCGTTCCCAAAGCCGATCAGGACCGTGCCGAGGCGGAAAATGGTGGCGGAGTCGAGCGGCGCTGCGAAGACCACCGCGCCGAAGCCGACAACGCCAACCAGCACCCCACCTGCTGCGAGGCGGATCGGGTCGCTGCCCAACTCAAGACGCTTTGCCGCGAGCAGGAACGCGGTCATCCCGCCGCCCGCCATGATGGCGGTGAGGAGCGTCGTCGCCGAGACATCGAGATGCAGGATCTGGCCGCCGTACGGCTCGAGCAGCACATCCTGCATGGCGAAGGCGAAGGTGCCGAGGCCGAGCGCCGCGAGCAGCCGGCCGACGCGGCCGCCGGCGGTGAAGTCCGCCCATGCCTCGCGGAAGGGAACTCTTTCCGGCGGGGCGGCAGCGCGCGCCTGGTTCCTCGGCTCCTGCCGCCAGATCGCGGAGGCATTCAACAGCACGGAGACCACGGCGGAACCCTGTACCAGCCCCACGAGGCGGTAATAGGTGAATGGGGTGAGCAGACCGCTGATGCCGAGCGCACTCACCAACATACCGGCCAAGAGCATGAGGTAGAGAAGCGCGACGACGCGCGGCCGTTGCTTCGGCGTCGCGAGGTCACTTGCCAGCGCCAAGCCAGCCGTTTGCACGGTGTGAGCGCCGAGGCCGACCAGGAGGAAGGCGAGGACGCAGCCGATCCGCCCGGGCCACATCGAGCCGGTCCGGCTCCCCTGCAGCAGCAGCAGGGCAAAGGGCATGATCGCAAGTCCGCCGAACATCGCCATGGCGCCTTGCCAGAGGTAGGGGACCCGGCGCCAGCCAAAGGCACTGCGGTGATGGTCGGAGCGATGGCCGATCACCGCACGGAACGGTGCCACAAGCACCGGCAGGGCCAGCATCGCGGCCACCCAGGTCGCCGACGCCTTGAGCTCGACGATCATGACGCGGTTGAGCGTCCCGGCGAGCAGGGTCATCGACATCCCCACCGTCACCTGGAAGAGGCCGAGGCGCAGCAGCCGCCCCAACGGAAGCTCGGCCGACGCAGCATCGGCGAACGGCACCAGCGAGGCGCTGTTGCGGATGATCCAGTCAAGCGTCACTGGACGCTTCCTGCTCATGCCGGCCCCCGCACCAATTCGATGGCTTCGGAGGTGTAGAAACCGCCGTGCACGCGCTGCCGCCGGGCCAAGTGCCAGAAGGGGAGTGCCCGACGGATGGCTTCGGCGTGGGCCATCGGCGCCACCGGCTCGACCGCGGGCGACCGATCACTGCGCGGGAACAGCCGGCCCGCGGCGATCATCGCGGCGAGCAGTGGCGTGCGCGGGACAAAGGTCACCACCATGCCCACGTTGGTGCGTGAGGCCAGGCGGCCCAGTGCCACGACCGCATCCGGCAGGCGATAGTGGATCAAGGAGTCCATCGCCACGACATAGTCGAACTGTCCCAGCGCGGGATCGAGCATGTCGCCGGCGAGAAAGGTCACCCGCGAGGCCAGCGCCGGATCGAGGCGTTCGCGCGCGAGGTCGGTCAGCGTCGGGGAGAGATCGATGGCCACGACCTCGGCGCCGCGCGCCGCCAGGTCGCCGGCGAGTTGCCCAGTGCCACACCCCGCGTCGAGCACGCGGGCGCCCGTCAGATCCGCCGGGAGCCAGCTCGCGAGCGTGCTGCGCATCCGCGCCCGACCCGCGCGCACCCTCGCGCGCACGCCACTCACCCGCTCCTCGGTGGTGAGCGCGGCCCACGCCTTCGCGGCCGTGCGGTCGAAGTACTCCTCGAGCCAGGCACGGCGTTCCAGGTAGCGGTCGGGTGCGGAGGTCGGGCGCGCGGTCATGCTCAGTCGAATCCCAGCAGGTCGAAGATTTCCCGGTCCTTCATCGGTTCCGCCACCAACGGATCGGTGCCGTCGAGCAGGGACTGCGCCAGCCGCAGGTATTCCTGCTGCACGGCCTCGAGTTCCGGACTCGGCTCCATCTCGAACAAGGTCGCCTTCTTGAGGCGCGAGCGACGGATCACATCGAGGTCAGGAAAGTGCGCGCGAATGGGGAGGCCGAGCTTGTCGGTGTAGCGCCGGACCTGGTCGGTGTCCTTCGAGCGATTGCAGATGACGCCACCAAGCCGGACGTTGTAGTTCTTCGCCTTGGCATTGATTGCCTGGACGATCCGGTTCATCGCGAAGATCGAGTCGAAGTCGTTGGCACAGACGATCAGTGCGCGGTCGGCATGCTGGAGGGGCGCGGCGAATCCGCCGCACACCACGTCACCGAGCACGTCGAAGATCACCACGTCGGTGTCCTCGAGAAGATGGTGCTCCTTGAGCAACTTGACCGTCTGCCCGACGACGTACCCACCGCAGCCGGTGCCGGCCGGTGGGCCGCCGGCCTCGACGCACATGACGCCGCCATACCCTTCGAAGCAGAAGTCCTCCACCCGGAGCTCTTCGGAGTGGAAGTCCACGCCCTCGAGGATGTCGATCACCGTCGGCACCATCCGCTTGGTGAGCGTGAAGGTGGAGTCGTGCTTCGGGTCGCAGCCGATCTGGATCACCCGCTTCCCCAGATTGGCGAACGCCGCGGAGAGGTTGGACGACGTGGTCGACTTGCCGATGCCGCCTTTGCCGTACACGGCCAGCACCAGGGCGTTGCCAAGCTTCGGCGCATCCATGTGGACCTGGAGAGAGCCGTCGCCGTCACCTCGGCCCGGGAGGGAGCCGATGACAGGGAGGGGGCGGGTCGCAGTGGTCATCTAGTGATACTCCGGTTCAGGCTACACCCTCGAGGCGATCCTCGAGAGCGTCATTGGCAGCGCGCAGGGCATCGAGCGTGGCGTCGTCCGGGCTCCAGTAGCCCCGGT
>JBBQJU010000224.1:0-4253 GCA_038326215.1 Gemmatimonadales bacterium
CAGCACCCGGTCGGCGAAGGTGGGCAGGACGTTCTCGTCGAGCCAGCGACGTAGGACGGCCCCTTGCTCGGCGTCGGATCGCTCTTTGGCAATCACTCCGCGCTCGATCTCAGCGATGGTGAATGCTGAGACGAACTGGTCACCTACGGGAACCGACGCTGCCCACACCTCGACGGGTCGGTTGCGTCCTCGGACCCGCAGTGCGGACACCACGTTGGTGTCCACGAGGTACTTCACAGTTGCGCTGAGCGAGCCGCCAGGCCCAGGCGCTCGGGTTCGAACTCGATGTCGGCACCTTCGTCGGTGCCCAGGAGATCAACGATGGTGACGGGCTCGCCCTCCAGAGCCCTGGTGAGCACGTCGCGCGCCTCCGCCTCGACCGACCGGTGACGCTGCTTGGCACGTGCGCGAAGCGCGGCCTTGGTTCCAGCGGGAAGGTTGCGGATCAGGATCTGTTCCATAACGACCACCTCCGATATCACTCCAACGATATCACTGCCTGATTGGAGCGTCACGACAACTTCAGCGCGACTTCGTACTGGCGACCCGGACTGGCGGCGGGACCTGCCTTCGGCCCTCGGTCGATCACCGGCTGCGGGGGGATCGTCTTGGGGTGACTCTGAAACAGGCCTTGTTTTCGTTATACGATAATTCCATGACGACCGACGAGCAGATCCAACACTGGGCAGACGAGGCGGAAGTCGGCTACGACGTCAACGAGTTGAAACGGCGCGGACGTGGTCGTCCTGGCCGGGGAGCCGAGCCGATGCAGGTAGTTGCCGTCCGGCTCACCACCGAAGAGTTGGACTCCCTCGATGCTGCCGCAGCCAAGAACGACATGAGCAGGTCAGAGGCCATCCGGGCTGCATTGACCCATCTCTGGTCGTGAAGGTCCACCCGAGCGCGCTCAAGCATGGCGTCTCGGCCGAGGACGCAGTTCAAGCGGCTGAGTGGTCACTGTGGATCGAACCGCTCGACGACGACGGCCCGCCAGAGCGGGAGCTGCGACTCGGGTTCGACACACTCAGACACCAGCGCGCGACTGCTGGAGACCGTCGTACTGGTCTTCGCGAGGGGCGACGAGATGTCATCCACGCCATGCCAGCCCGCAAGCAGTACATGGACCTCCTCTCCTAGCCTCACTGGCGGAGTCGTTCGGTGGCCTTTCGGTAGGAGGCGAGCTGGGCGCTGGCTGGTGTCGTCGGGCATTGCTCGATGTCCGAGTTGACCGCGTCCCGCGGCCCGGCCGGACCACCTCTGGCAGGTGCGCCATGAGCGCCCTGCTTGTCGGGTACGCCTGATGCTCCGCCGATCTTCAAAACCTGACCGCCCAACGCGACGGTCTGCTCAGCCTCGGCGTGGAAGCCGAGCTGATCTACGTCGACCACGGCCTGACCGGAACCAACCGTGAACGCGCCGGGCTCCGCGAGGCACTCGCGGCCTGCCGTGACGGCGACACCCTCGTGGTCACCAAGCTTGATCGCTTGGCCAGATCCCTATCCGACGCCCGAGCGATCGCTGACGAACTCACCACCCGCCAGATCAGCCTCTCGCTGGGCGGGTCGGCCCACGACCCCACCGACGCCGTCGGCAGTTTCTGTTCAACGTCCTTGCGATGGTCGCCGAATTCGAGTTCGACCTCATCCGGCTCCGCCCCCGCGAAGGCATGAAGGTCGCCAAGGCCAAGCGCCGCCTGCGAGGCAAGCAGCCCAAGCGCAACCGGAAACAAGAGGCCCACCTGGTCTCCCTGGTTCACAGCGGCGATGACAGCACCCTGGAGGTAGCAGAACTCCTCGGCGTCGGCCGATGCACCGTCTACCGCGCCACCGAACGCCACCGGATCGCCGCGAAGGCCAACATCTCGGAGACATAAGCAAGAAGTCGACTACGCCCAGCGCCGGCCGTCCCGAAACCGACACCCCACCGGGGCGCCGGCGCCCCCCGCGCTCCGTTGGCCGGTCGGCTCCCGTAGCGATTCCCCTTGCGGATCTGATGGCAGCGCGCTAGTTCCCTTCCTGTCGGGAGCGCACAAGGGCGGGCAATTCGCGAAGAGAGCGGATTCGATCTGGTTCATCCAAGGGGCCCATGCCGGCTCGATCAAGGTGCACGGCCTGAAGACCGGCCGCTCGGGGAGCTGCTACGTCCAGGGCGTACAGGTCGCCCACGTGGAGCGCGCTCCGTACCTCGACCTTCAAGACCTCGCAGACGCTGCGATAGGTCGAAAGCTCAGGCTTGGCGGCTCCCAAGCTTTCGGCCGTGAAGACGTGACTGAAGCGTCCCTCCAGGCCAACCGATTTGAGCTTCGCGGACTGTTGTTCATCTGTGCCGTTTGTCAGGACTGCCATCTCAACCGGCACCCGCGAGAGTTCCGCCAACGCCTGCTCTGCGGCCAAGCACGTCCAAGCAGCTTCGTAGTGCCTCAGGTAGCCACCGAAGACGTCATCCAGCTCCGCATCGTCGCCGAGCGGGCTCTCGATGAGAGGCAGGAAGTCACGCAGACGCCGTCGGCGCTGCTCAGCAAACGTGATTTCGCGGGAGCGCCAAGCGGGGAAGTGCTTCTCCTCGGCCACGAACCAAGCCGCCACCAACTCTGCCGTCACAGTCGCGCCGAGTTCGGGCAGCCACCCTTCGAGCGCCTTGGTCACGGACCCAACGTGGTCGATCAGGGTGCCGTCGAGGTTGAAGATCACGGCCCGAATGCGAGTCACTATGGGAGGTGTATGAGGTCCCCTGAGCATCCCGGCTCCAGGCGACGCGAATGCCGCGATCCGGCGCCGGTGGGATTGCGCCTGGACCCGCAAGGAACGCGGCCCCGGCACCGGACTTACCCCGAGCGACGCACGCGACAAGGACTCGGCAAGCGACGCATCCGAGGCTGCCCCACGCGCTACATCGCCCGGCAGAGCTTCCCGCGATCGCGACCGTGCCCGCCGTGGTGTTCGCGGCGTTGTTGGCGGTGATGGTGGCCCGGTATCCCCGACTGAACCACGGAAGCATGGGTAGCATCATCATTCGATGTCCTTCGATGTGCATGAAGGCTACCTGAGGACGACCCTTGCCCTGGACGACGATCTTGTCACGGAGGCGCAGCGGCTGACGGGGACGAACGAGAAGTCCGCACTGGTGCGTCAGGCTCTCTGCGTGCACTGATCGAGCGCGAAGCGGCTCGCGCATCTGGCGGGCAGCGAACCCCACGTGAAACCCACCCCGCGGCGGCGGGCTACGCCTGCGTGATCCTCGTCGACACGTCGATCTGGATCGACCACCTGCGCACCGGTGACCCCGAACTCGTACGGCTACTCCAAGCCCCCGGCGCCGCCGTTCTTAGCGAGGTGGACGATGTGGGCAGCTGGAGCGCTGTCTGGCGTCTGACGACACCTACCCGCTGCGTGTGTCCCAGGCAGTAGTAGCGGTCCGCGATGGGATGCCCGCGGCCCTCGCTGGACGGCGGGCGTTAGGGGCCGCCGGTGAGAGCCGCGCGGTGCATCTGCCCCGGGACCGCGCTGCGGGTGAGGGCGAAGTAGATCGCGATCGCCGTGGCGATGGCAAAGGACGCGATGGGAATGATGGGCGCCAAGGCGACGGCGGGCGCGTACGCGAGGGCGCCGAGGAGGCTTCGTCGTACTGCGGCTGCAACGAAGGGGCGGGCGGGTTCGGCGACCAGGTCGGGGTGGGTGAGTAGGTAGCGCCAGCACAGGGTGATCGCCAGGCCCATGAGCATCAGGGCTGCTGTGTACAACAACGCCGCGGTGCGAACCCCGGTGCCGCCTTCGCGTGCGTACTCCGCGGCCAAGGCGGTGGGCCAGGGGATGATCGAGACGGCGAAGAGCAGGACGAGCGTTCGCTCGATGAATCGGCGGTCGACGAAGCGGACGGCGCTCATCAGCCCGTGGTGTTCGATCCACACCAAGCCGATGGTGACGAACGAGACGACGTAGGCGGCGTAGCTCGGCCAACTGTCGAGCAGGTCACGAGCAAGGTGCTCGGAATGCGCGGGGCGGGGCAGGTCCAGGACGAGCAGGGTGACCGCGATGGCGAAAACCCCGTCGATGAGTGCGTGCAGACGTCCCGGTGGCATCACGGTGTCCTGTCGATGGCGCTGCGGGAGGTGGCCGACGGGTGTTCGTCCACGTCGCGGCGGAGGTTGTCGATGACGCGATGCAGCAGCACGACGAACGTCTCGCGCTCGTGGGCGGAGAACCCTTCCAGCGCATGGGCGTTGACCTCATCGGCGTGGGGGGGGCGGGGCGGGG
>JBBQJU010000225.1:0-4238 GCA_038326215.1 Gemmatimonadales bacterium
GGGACAGCCACGCATCACCGTGGCCCTGGCCCGAACCTCATCGCGGCTTGCGCCCAGCGTGGTCGAGAATCCACCGAGCCCGCTCTCCCTCGCCGCCGCAGCCGCGGCGGCGTCCGGCGTCGCGCTCGAGGACCACGACGAGGATGGCCGCCTGTCGGTGGCCCTGGCGTTGGAGGGCCTCCTCATGGCAGACAGGCTCGCAGAGATGCGAGATGGCTCGACGAGCGAGGCCGTCGCCGGAGCCCTGGGCTACGCGGTGATGCGCCTCGAAGAAGCCGAACGACCCGTCCCGTCGGATCTTCGGGCGGCCCACTCAATCTGGCGCTAGTTCTAGAACTGACGAAGGGTGTTTACAAGCTCGGGGTCTTCGTGAGAGGACGCCGCCAATGGGACTTCTACAACTTTGACCGCCCTCACGGGAGCCTGGGAGGGCAGACTCCCTACGAACGACTGCGCCAGAAGACCACCGCCCCGGCGTAAGCGCCCTTCGTCAGTCGCACATCTAGCGTCGGCCGACGAGTCGCGTCAGCGCGGTCATCAGCTCCGCCCTCTTCTCCTCCTGGTGCTCGGGAGACGCCCCGAAGACACAATGGCGGGTGTGGTCGTCGACCAGCGCGAGCGCGACCTTGTCGAGCGCCGCCTGCGCGGCGCTGATCTGCTGAAGGACGTCGATGCAGTAGCGCTCGTCCTCGACCATCCCGGCGATACCGCGGACCTGGCCCTCGATCCGCCGCAAGCGCTTGAGGATCTGCTCCTGCTCGCCCGCCACCGAGTAGCCGGGCGGTGACGCTTGGGTCTTTCGTGAAGTCGTCATGGTGGGAGATTGACATACATGGGGGTAGTATGCAAACGTTCCGATCAGCGATACACCCACTGAGTATTCGGAGACGAACGGATGAGCGCAGAGACAAAGCGGATCTACAGAGTCGAGGGCATGACCTGCGCTCATTGCCGTACGGCCGTGGTCGAGGAGGTCGGAGGCCTCGCGGGGGTAGCGGCGGTTGAGGTCGATCTCGCCTCTGGGCGTCTCACCGTCCACGGTGAGGACATCGACGACGCAGCGGTCGCCGCCGCGGTCGTCGAAGCCGGATACGAGGTGCGCGGATGAGGACGTTCTCTGGCCTAGTGGCGTTCGCCGCGGTGCTCGGCGTCACCGAAGCGCCGGATGCACCTGATCGTCGTGCGCCGCGACCTCACCGGATACCGGCAGCGAACCGAATCGTCCCAGAGACGTCCGAATCCTCGGCGTGGAGATGCGCGAATGCGAGGTCGCTCTCGCGGAGCGCCACCAGGGATCTGCCGTCCGCCGGGCGTTATCGGCTGTTCCTGCAGTTCAGGCACGACGGGCGCGTGAGGACCGTGGTCCACACTCTGGAGGTGACCCGATGAGCTCACACGCCAATCCCGGCTCGACGATCGTGGAGCTGCCCATCACCGGCATGACCTGCGCGTCATGTGCGATGCGGATCGAGAAGCGCCTCAACCGGCTCGACGGCGTTGAGGCGACGGTCAACTACGCGACCGAGACGGCGTCGGTGGCCTACGACCCAGCCAGCGTCGCCCCGGACAGCCTCCTCGACGCGGTCGAGCAGGCGGGGTACCAGGCGCAGCTGCCCGGGGCCGTCGATCCGGTCGGCGGGGCCGGCGAGCCGGATGAGACCGCTGTCCTGCGGCAACGCCTGGTCGTGTCGGCGCTCCTGTCGGTTCCGGTGCTGCTGATGTCGATGATCCCGCCCCTGCAGTTCGACAACTGGCAGTGGTTGGCCCTGATGCTCGCGACCCCGGTCGTGCTGTGGGGGGGCTGGCCCTTTCACCGGGCGGCCTGGGTCAACCTGCGCCACGGCGCGGCCACGATGGACACGCTCATCTCGGTCGGCACGCTCGCCGCGTGGGGATGGTCTCTCGTCGCCCTCTTCTTCCTGGGCGCCGGCGATCCCGCCATGAGGATGCCCTTCGACCTGGTGATCCAGCCTGGCGCGGCAGCCGATCACATCTACCTCGAGGTGGCCGCCGTGGTCACCACCCTGATCCTCGCCGGTCGCTACTTCGAGGTACGCGCCAAGCGCCGTGCGGGAGCCGCCCTTCGCGCGCTCCTCGAGCTGGGCGCCAAGGAGGCGTCGGTGCTCGGCGAGGACGGCGTCGAGCGGCAGGTGCCGATCGACGAACTCGGCGTCGGGGATTGCTTCGTCGTCCGCCCCGGCGAGCGCATCGCCACCGACGGCGTCGTCGAGGAGGGTGTCTCCGCCGTGGACGCTTCGCTGCTCACCGGCGAGAGCGTTCCGGTGGATGTCCGCCCGGGGGCCGAGGTCGCCGGAGCGACCGTCAACGCCGGCGGACGCCTGGTCGTGCGCGCCACACGCGTCGGCGAGGATACTGCCCTGGCCCAGATAGGGCGCCTGGTGACCCGGGCGCAGTCGGGCAAGGCGCCGGTCCAGCGCCTCGCCGACCGCATCTCGGCCGTCTTCGTGCCGGTGGTGATCGTCCTGGCGGTGGCGACCCTCGGATTCTGGCTCGCCAACGGCGCCGGTCCCACCTTCGCCTTCACGGCGGCCGTCTCGGTGCTCATCATCGCCTGCCCCTGCGCGCTCGGCCTGGCCACGCCGACGGCACTCCTGGTGGGCACCGGCCGCGGGGCCCAGATCGGGATCCTGATCAAGGGGCCCGAGATCCTCGAGTCCACGCGCCGCGTCGACACGATCGTCCTCGACAAGACCGGCACGGTAACGACCGGCGAAATGGCCCTGGTCGACGTCGCGCCGGCCGAGGGGGAGGACCGCGCCGAGGTCCTTCGCCTGGTCGGCGCCCTCGAGGACGGCTCCGAGCACCCGATCGCTCGGGCGATCGCGCGGTCCGCGCGCGACGAGTTCGGTGTGCTGCCCGTTCCGGAGGGCTTCGCCAACCGCGAGGGGCTCGGTGTCGAGGGCGTCGTGGACGGCCACGGCGTGATCGTCGGGCGGCCCGCGCTGCTGGCCGACTGGGGCCTCACGCTGAACGGCGCGCTCGCGGGCGTCCTGCGCGTCGCGCAGGACGCCGGCCGCACCGCGGTGGTCGCCGCCTGGGACGGCCGCGTCCGCGCCCTGTTGGTGGTGGCGGACACGGCAAAGCCGTCGAGCGCGGCGGCGATCGCCCGGCTGCGCGCCCTGGGGCTGCGTCCGATCCTGCTCACCGGCGACAACGCGGCGACCGCCCGTGCGGTGGCCGCGAGCGTCGGCATCGACGAGGTCATCGCGGAGGTCATGCCGGCCGAGAAGGCGGACGTCGTGAGGCGGCTGCAGGCCGATGGCCGCGTGGTGGCGATGGTCGGCGACGGGGTCAACGACGCGCCGGCCCTCGCCCAGGCCGATCTCGGGCTCGCGATCGGGACGGGCACCGACGTGGCCATCGAGGCCTCGGACCTCACTCTGGTCTCCGGTGACCTGCGCTCGGCCGCGGACGCGATCCGGCTCTCGCGCCGCACCCTGGGGACGATCAAAGGCAACCTGTTCTGGGCGTTCGCCTACAACGTCGCGGCCCTGCCCCTCGCCGCGCTCGGCTACCTCAACCCGATCGTGGCCGGAGCCGCGATGGCCCTCTCCAGCGTCTTCGTCGTCTCCAACTCCCTGCGCCTGCGCCGCTTCCGTGCAGAGCGCGACGAGCCGGAGATTCCCACGACGCACGTACGAGCAGCGTGAGCGCGACGACCACTATTAGCTACTTCCCCCTGAAAAACGCGCTGCGGTGATGTCCGAACCGGACGTCATAATCCCTGCATAGAAGCCGATTTGTGGGGGTCGTGATGCTGAGGTTGCACGACGGGCAGGCCACCCTGTGGGAGCAGATGCTCCCCGAGGAGATTCATCTGCTGCCGGGGGACCTGGCGGCGATCGATCGCCTGCTTGACGATCCGCGCTTTCTTGCGCCGTTCGTGGCCCGCTTTGACTGTCCGATCGGCCGGCCGACGATCCCGATCGATAGCTACCTGCGCCTGATGTACCTCAAGCACCGTTACGGCCTCGGCTACGAGACGCTGGTCTCCGAGGTGGCCGACTCCTTGTCGTGGCGGTTCTTTTGTCGCCTCGGCCTGGACAAGCGCCCACCCCACCCGACCACCCTGATGAAGCTCACCCGCCGCTTTGGCCCCGAGATCATCGAGGACCTCAACCGGGCGCTCCTCGAGCGCGCGGTGGCCGACAAGATCCTGCGCGGCCGGCGCCTTCGGATCGACACCACCGCCATCGAGGCCGACGTGCGCTACCCGA
>JBBQJU010000226.1:0-4204 GCA_038326215.1 Gemmatimonadales bacterium
GGCACGGCGCGTGGCGAACCGCTCGGCGGTGAACGCCGGGTCGAGCGGCTCGGGGCCGAGGCGCGACTCGTACGCAGCCCACGCGGTGGCGTCGCACCAGCGCAGCGTCCCGATCCGGCGCACATCACGGTAGACCAGCAGCGCACCGTCATCGAGGGTGCACACGAGCACGGCGTAGTGGTCCTCGTCCGCCGACATCGGGCGGTCGTACACCAGAAGTGTGCCAGTCATCCCCGGCTGCACGGCCAGCATCTTGGTGTCGGTCTGCAGAAGGGCATGCTTGGCGCGGCGGGTGACGTCGGTGATGCTCCGCCCCACGAGGCCGCGGAGCAGCACCCCCTTCGTCACCCCATCCAGGACGTTGTCGTGCCGAAGCTCGGCCGACTCGATGCGGCGCCCCACGAGGCGCGCGCGCAGCTGGCGAACGAGAGTCTCGACTTCGGGGAGTTCAGGCATGGTGCTCGATCATCGATGATCGATGATCGATGATCGATCATCCAGTCGCGCCGCTTCCCGCCACCCGATGTCGCGACGGAACTGCTTCCCGGCGAACTCGATCGATTCCGCCGCGGCGCGGCTCATTGCCTGCGCCTCCGCAAACGTCGCGGCGACGGCGGTGACGGCAAGCACCCGACCGCCGTTGGTGACGAGGGTCCCGTCGTCGCGCGTCGCCGTGCCCGAGTGATAGATGGTGATGCCGTCCGGGAGTGCGGTCGGGATCGTGATGACGTCCCCCTTCCGACTCGAGTCCGGGTAGCCGGCGCTTGCGAGCACGGTCGTCACGGCCGCCTCGCCGCGGAGGTCGAGCGCGGGCAGCGGCTCGCCCTTCGCCGCCGCGTCGAACAAGGCGGTGAGGCCGGAGCGTACCAACGGCAGCACCACCTCCGTTTCCGGGTCGCCGAGGCGGCAGTTGAACTCCACCACGTTCGGCGTCCCGTCAGGATGCAGCATGATGCCGGCATAGAGCACGCCGCGGAACGGTGCGCCGCGCCGCTCCAACTCACGTAGCGTCGGCAGCAACACCTCCGACTCGATGCGCGCCATCGCCGCGGGCGTGGCGATCGCCACCGGCGTGTAGGCACCCATGCCGCCGGTGTTCGGGCCGGTGTCGCCCTCGCCGATGCGCTTGTGGTCCTGCGCCGGCGGAAGGATGCGCACCTCGCGCCCGTTGGTCACCGCGAGCACGGACAGTTCCTCGCCCTCGAGGAATGCTTCGATCACGACCACGTCGCCGGCGTGCCCGAGGTGATGCGCCCCCATCATGCTTTGCAGTGCCTCGCGCGCCTCGGCCCGCGTGGCGCAGACCACGGCCCCCTTCCCGGCGGCGAGACCCGACGCCTTCACCACCAGCGGTTCGGCGTGCGCGTCGACGTAGGCGAGTGCCGCGGCGAGGTCGTCGAAGGTGGCGCTGGCGGCCGTCGGTACACCCGCAGCACGCATCACGTCCTTGGAGAAGGCCTTCGACGACTCGATCTGCGCAGCGGCCGCAACGGGACCGAAGACCGTGCGCCCCTCGGCGCGCAGTCGATCGGCGAGGCCGAGTGCGAGCGGAATCTCGGGGCCCACCACCACGAGATCGATCGCGTGCGCGTCGGTGGCATCGGCCAGGCGGTCGATGTCATCGGCGGCGATCGGGAGGTTGGTGGCGAAGGTGGCGGTGCCGGGGTTGCCCGGCGCGACGTAGATCTGGTTGGACGGATCGTCCTGCAGGAGCGCGAGGGCGAGCGCATGTTCGCGCCCGCCCCCGCCGACGACCAGCAGTCTCACGGGGAGCCCTTCGCGCGGGCTTCCCGGAAGGCGTCCTTGGCGCTCTCGGCGGCGCGCTTCGCCGCGTTCTTCAGGTGCTCGCCCACGTCCTTGATTTCCTGCTTGTAATGGTCGGCCGCATCGCGCATGTCGTCCTTCAGCGGCCGCTCCGCCTGCTCGGTGCCACGACGGACATACTCCCCGCGGAGAATGCGCTCATAGTCGCCGCCCTGCACCCACTTCTGCACCTCGGCGGCACGCACCACGTTCATCGGATGGGTCAGCGCGAGCGTGCTGAGAATCTTGTAGACGATGTCGAGGCCGTCGTTCGAGGAGGCGTACTCGTTCGCCTGCTGCATGAACGGCTCGAGGTTCAAGTCTCCCGGCCGGATGTTCGTCGTGTTGCCGCCGCCCGCCATCTTCATGAAGAGGCGCATGGTGGCCTGCAGGTCCTGCGAGCCGAGCAGCGAGGCGCGGTCGGCCGAGAGCTCCGCCTTCCGTGACCATTCGAGGAAGGCGTACTTCACCGGCAGGAGCACGATCGACGCGAGCATCGGCAGAGCGCCGAGGGAGACCATCACCATGATCGCTGCGATGGTGCGGTACAGCGAATGTCCGCTGATCACGTGCCCGAGCTCATGGGCCAGCAGTACGCGCTGCTCGTCGGTGTCGAGCAACTCGAGCGCCGAGGAGTGGATCACGATGAACGGGTTGTCGATGCCGTAGGCGCCGGCGTTGAAGATCGGCGTCTGGGTGACGTACAGCTCCGGGATGGTCTCCCAGCCGAACGTGGTGCAGTTCTCGATGTGCAGCGCCCAGAGCAGCGGGAACTGCGTGGGCCCCACGCGGACCGCGTTGCCCTGGAAGAGGAGGCGGATGCCGCGTTCGCCGCCAAGCATGCCGAGAATCTTGCGGATCACCTCGTCGACGCCGGGGACGGCGCGGAGGGTCTGCAGGGCGGCCCGATCCGCCGGATGCTCCCACGCCACGGCGGCGATCTCGGGGAGGGTAATGCGGGGGCGGGCGGCCGGAAGCGAGGTCATCGGAAACTCGTGCGTTGAGGTTCCGCCCCCCTACGCATTCGGGAGCGGCCCTGTTTCATCGTGCATCGTCAGGTGGACAGCGCCTTGTCCAAGTCCGCTTGCAAGTCGCCGATGTCCTCGATGCCCACGGAGAGCCGCACCAGCGAGTCGGTCAACCCCATCTCGTCACGCAGCGCCTTGGGGACCGAGGCATGGGTCATGGTCGCCGGGTGGCCGATCAGCGATTCCACGCCACCCAGCGACTCGGCCAGGGCGAAGAGGTGGGTCGCCTCGACGACGCGGCGCGCTCGCTCCAGCGTCCCGAGCTCGATCGAGATCATCCCACCAAACCCCGACATCTGCCGTGTGGCGAGCTCGTGCTGTGGATGGTCGGGGAGCCCCGGGTAATAGACATGCTGCACATCAGCGCGTCCGGCGAGCCAGGTCGCCAGTGTCCCCGCGCTCTCGCAGTGCGCGCGCATGCGGAGCGGCAGCGTCTTGATCCCGCGCAGCGCGAGCCAGCAATCGAACGGGCCGGGAATGCCGCCGGCGGCGTTCTGCAGGAAGCCGATCCGCTCGCCGAGATCCTCGCGCGCGGTGACCAACGCCCCGCCGACCATGTCCGAGTGGCCGTTGAGATACTTGGTCGTCGAGTGCAGCACGATGTCGGCACCAAGCGCCAGCGGACGCTGCAGGATCGGCGTGGCGAAGGTGTTGTCGACAACGAGCAGGAGCCCGTGGGCCTGGGCGAGGTCGCCGACCGCGCGCAGGTCCGTGAGGAACATCATCGGGTTGGTCGGCGTCTCGCAGTACAGCATCCGCGTGGTCGGGCGAAGCGCCGCCTCGATGTTCGCCACGCTGCGCATGTCGACGAACGAGAACGCGACCCCGAACGACTCGTAGACGCGCTGCATCAGCCGGTGACTGCCGCCGTACACGTTGCTGCCCACGATGACATGGTCGCCCGACTTCAGCAGCTTGAGCACCGTGTCGAGCGCCGCCAATCCGGAGCCGAAGGCGAAGCCGTGGATGCCGCCCTCGAGTGCCGCGAGGTTCCGCTCCAGCGCCTCGCGCGTCGGGTTGGCGGTCCGGGCGTACTCGTAGCCGTTGTGCGGCTGCCCGAGGGCGTCCTGGATATAGGTCGAGGTCTGAAAGATCGGCGGCATGACCGCGCCAGCGACGGGGTCGGGAAGCTGGCCGGCGTGCACGGCGAGCGTGGCGAGTTGCTGCGTGGCGTGGTGTTCGGGCAAACGGGTCATCAGCCGACCGGGCGAGAGAAGGCCGAAGCTTATGTGCCGCACCAACTTGGGGCAAGGCGCAATTGTGGAACCCAGACTGGACCCGGTAGCTTGCGGCGCGTCGCGGTACCCGGCACGTCTCAGGCACGAGGGTGGTTCACCGATGTCCGAAACCTTGATGATCTCCGTCTCCGGCAT